>NZ_DBFEGU010000291.1:0-1358 GCF_048329335.1 Eggerthella sp.
ATCGTGCAGCACGCCATCCTCGTTGCGCGCGCCGAACGCGAACGCGCGGCCGTCGCTGAGCACGAACATGGTGGCGCCCACCAGCAGCGCGATGGACACGACCGCCACCTGGTCGAGCGAGAACACCCCGGCCGCCATGCCGGACTCCACCAGCACGAGCGTCACCACGCCCAGCAGATCGCCCAAGTGCACGAAGATCCATCCCAAACCGTACGACTGCACGGGCGTGGCCGCGCCCTGCACAGCGTAGCGCGCGAAATACATCTGCGTGATCAGGCAGAACGCGAAGCGCGCGGCGATGGCCACCACGTAGGCGACGTACGCGCCCGCGGTTTCCCCCAGCACGATGAACGCCGCGAAGCCCACCACGAGCGTCGGGCACATCCATCGGTACAGAAACGACAGCGACACCCGACGCGGCCCCGCCGTGGCCGAAAGACCCACCATCAGCATGAACGCGATGCTCACCACGAGCGCCACCTGGGCGGCCGTCGCATCCTGCCCTGACGACCCCGACCAGAACGACCCCTCCACGCACACGAACAGGCACGCCGCGAGGATGCCGAACCCGGCGCGCCCCATCGACTTCAGCACGCGCGGCAGCCCCTTCCGCGCGCTGTCGTGAGCCTCGGCGAACGCGCGCTGCTCGGCGGCGCCCCGGTACTCGGCGGTCGCGTCGCGCCCTTGCGCATCCCGCCACGACAGCAGCAGGCACAAGCCCGACATCAGGGGAAACGCCGTCACCACCACGAGCGCCATCCATCCCTGCATCGCCGACACCACCAGCACCAGAACGGCGGCCGCCACAGCCGACGACGGCGCGAGAAACTCCACTTCCTCCTGCGTCACCTTCGCGTAGTACTCGCCCCACATCACCCACATGAAGCCGCTGCCAAATCCCGTGAGCACCGCACCTATCACGAACAGCGCAGCCGTCGCGCCGAAATCGGGCAGCTCACAGAACAGCAGCGGCGTGGAAACCGCGGTGGCCAGCGGCGCGATCCAGAACAGCGCCGCATGCTGGGCGGGCGAGCCCAGCCGCTTCTCCAACACCACGATGAGCACGAGCATGACCACCGACATGGACACCGGCAGCCCCGTGAAGAACAGATCCCAGCCCGCACCAACCGCCAACGTCGAGGCCTTCGCGCCCGTGTAGCCGCTCACCGCGTTGGTGTAGAACACGCAGAACACCCAGGCCAGCAGAAACGCCCAGCCCAAGCGCCGCAGCGGCGCGAACCGCTCGACCGCCGCCAGCACGGCCCGCTCGCGATCGCGCTGCGCGCTCGTCGTCTTCCCGGTCATCCGCCCGTCCCTTCCACCGTCATCCCATTCGGCCATTTGTACCACAGGAAGCC
>NZ_DBFEGU010000292.1:0-9927 GCF_048329335.1 Eggerthella sp.
ATTCGTGCATGGCGCTCCTTCGTGCCCGTTCCGCCTCTATCGTTCATGCTTATAGTAGCCCAAGAGTTATTCGCGCGTAGGTATCGATGCGTCAACGGCGCGAATGACTCCTAGAAAAAGCAAAAAGGCCCGTCGATCTCGACGGGCCTTCACCATCAGAATAAGGCTACTTCGATTTCTTGGCCTTCTTGATGCCGAGCTCGGCAGCGCGTTCCTCCGCCTCTTCCGCGTCAAGCTCCTCGTTCTGCTTCTTGATGCGGTTTCGCAGGACGACGCGGGCGATGAGCAAGCTGCCTTCGTACAGCACCAGCAACGCCGCGAACATGAGCAGCATGGTGATCGGCGAAGCGTCCGGCGTGGCCATGGCCGAGACGACCATGAGCACGACGTACACCGTGCGCCAGCTGCCGCGCAGCTTCTTGTACGGGACGATGTCGAAGATGACGAGGTAGAACACGATGAGCGGCAGCTCGAACGCAAAGCCGAAGCCCAGCTCGAACTTGATGATCATGTCGATATAGGTCGACGCTCGCGGCACCACTTCGCCCAGACCTGCAGCCTGATCCGTCAGCCACTGAAACGCGGGATCGAGAATAATGAGATAGCAGAAGATCGTGCCGAATATAAACAAGCTCACGGCCGCGGCAAACGTGGGAACGAACCACTTGCGCTCGCTCGGCTTGAGCGCCGGCAGAAAGAACGCAAGAATCTGCCATAGGATAACGGGAGAACAAGCAACGACCGAGGTCCAGATCGATATCTTGAAACGAGTCGCAAACGCCTCGAACGGATCGAGCACGATCGTGCCCGCCAACAAACCATCGGTACCCTCCGGCAGATACGGAGAAATCGGCTGAAGCAAGAACTGGCTGATAATAGGCGTTGCCATGTAGAACACGACCACGGCGATGGCAAGGCAAGCGATGATGCGCACCAGGCGCATGCGGAGCTCGCCCAGGTGATCGAATAGGGGCATTCGTGCCGGTCCGACGGGCATGGCTTACTCCCCCTTCTCGTTCTTGTTGGCCTTGGCGGCCGCTTCGGCGGCTGCCTTCCTGTTCGCCGCGCGCGTTGCAGCGGCCTTCTTCGCCGCGGCAGAGCGTGCGGCAGCCTTCTCGGCATCGGTCTTGGCCGTAGGCTTCGCAGCGCTCTTGGAAGCGGCGGCGGCTTTCGCAGCCGTCGGCTTGGTAGCCGGCTTCTTAGCGGCGGGTTTCGTGCCGTACAGCTCGTCGGGCGACGGCTTCGGCTTCGCGGCGGTCGACTCAGGCTTGGCGGCCGGCTTCGCAGTCTCCGCAGCCTTCGGCTCTTCCGGCTTGACGAACGATCCGTCGGGCTTGGCCACCGGCTTGGCAGCAGCGGCGGTCGCCGTAGCGGCTGCGGCCGTCGTCGCAGTCGTTTCGGCAGCACCGGCCTTCTCGGCTTCGGCGGCCTTCTTGGCTGCGCGCTCCTTGTCGTAGCGAGCCTTGCGCTCGGAGAAGCTTTCGGTCTTCTCCTCCTTGTCGTCTTTGCCGATCTCGCCGACCTTCGACAGCGCCTCCAGCGGGTTCTTGAACGGCTCATCGGACGTAGGGTCGTAGACCTCCGTCTTGAGCACCTTGTTCATTTCTTCCTGTGCGCTTCTGAACTTGTTGATAGCCTTGCCCAGCGTCTTAGCCATAGCAGGCAGCTTGTCGGGTCCGAAGATCAAAAACCCGAACAGCAGAATGAGGAATAGCTCGAATCCACCTATACCAAACAAAGCAAACCCCTTTGTGCGGTTACTCTACTCTCGACTCCGCGCCCCGTGCGCGGCAACGATTCATAGTATCACAAACACTCCCCGTCGACCCGAACGAGATAGCTCTACAGAAAAAGCATGACGGATTCTCACACGGGAAACGCGAAGGGCGTCCGCAAGCGGGAGACGCTGCGAACGCCCTTCGTCATCGGGCGGAAGCTAGGAGCCGTTCCCCAGGAAGGCGAGGGCTACGGTGGGGATGCCCAAAGCCAGCACGAGGATGACGCACACGACGATGGTGAATATCTTCTTCGTGCGCGCGGCCGCCTCGCGACGCTCCTTTTCCTTGCGCTCTCGCTCCTGAGCAGCGCGGATGCGCTCGCTTTTCTGCTGTGCCGTTAACTTCTGGTTCGTTCCCATAGATTACAACCTCAACTTACCGCGGATTTCGATGATGCGGGCGATGTTCCTGGCAACCTCGACGCCCACGTTCCATTTGTTCTTCTCGTACAGCGCGGTGCCGTTCACCATGGTCATGAGGATGTCGGCGCCGCTGCAGGTGTTGACCACGGCCGAAACCGGATCGGTGGTGGGCGTCTGATGCGATCCGGACAGATCGACCGCGATGATGTCGGCCAGCTTGCCTATTTCCAGGGAGCCGATCTTGTCGTCCAGCTTGAGCGCGCGAGCGCCGCCGATGGTGGCCATCTCCAGCATGGTGGCCGAATCCAGGAACTCGCCCACGTTCACCGCGCGCTGCACCAGCATACCGATGCGCATCTCGGTGAGCATGTCGGTGGAGTCGGTTGCGGCCGGCGAGTCGGTTCCCATGCCCAAGCGCAGGCCGGCGCGCATGAACTCGTTGATGGGAGCCACGCCCATGCCCAGCTGCGCGTTGCAGCGCGGGCACACGGCCACGGCTACATCGTACTCTTTCAGCTTCTGCACGTCTTTGTCATCCACGTGCACGCAGTGGATGGCCAGCACGTTGTCGGACTCGAACGCGCCCCAGTTCAAAGCGTAGCGCACGGGCGTCGTGCCGGTGGGCAGCCACGGCGGGATCTCCACGAAGCCGCGCTTCTGGTCCATCGTGTGCACCGAGAACGGCGACGAGCCGTACTTGATGAAGTTGTACTCTTCGCGGTTGCCGGCCACGTGCATGGCGACAGGCACGTTCTCGCGCCGAGCGAATTCGGACACCTTCGAGAACATGGACGGATGGCAGGCATACATAGCCGCGGGAGCCACGCCGATGGTGATGCGGTCGCCGTCAACCTCTTCGCGCCAATGCATGATGTCGTTCTCGGCGATGCGCATGGCGTAGTCGACGCGGCGCTTGTCCATGGCGCCCACCTCGCGGTAGATGACGCTGCGCATGCCCAGCTTCTGCGTGGCGGTGCATGCAGCGCCGGTGGCAGTGATATCGGCGACGCAGGTAATGCCGCTGGACAGCGCTTCAAGACCCCCGAGGATAGCGGAGTCGTACCAGTCGCTCACGTCCATCTTTGCGCTTTTCTCCAACATGGACGTGACCCACGTGGTATAGGGCACATCGTGCACGATGCCGCGCATCACGGAGTTCTCGAGGTGCGTGTGCAGGTCGACGAGGCCCGGCATGATAGCCGCCCGGCCGAAATCGACCACTTCTTCGTCGGGATAGCGCAGCTTGAGCATCTCGGCCGTGCCGATGTCGCGGATGACGTTGTCGCGGACAAGCACCGCGCCCTTCTGAAACGGCTCGGACGTGATGGGAAGAATGTATTGTGCGCACAAAAGCATGTCTGTCCCGCCAATCTCTTAGAATAATCGCATGATGAGTATGATAGCATTCCCGACCCGCTCTTCGGGGAAAGCACACAGGGGAATCGGCAGGCGCATGGGCGGAGTCGCTTGCTCGCGCATTGCCGCCGCCCCCGCTACGCCCGCGCGGCCAGCAGCGGGGTAATCTCGCCTTGCGCGAGCAACGTGATGCCGCGGGTGGCACGGGAAACGGTGGTGTACAGGCGACGGCGCGACAGCGGGTCGTCGGGAAACGCGCGCTCGCTGGCGTCGGGGACGATGACGTGGTCGAACTCCAGTCCCTTCGCCAGCTTGAGTGGCACCAGCACTACGCCGCTGGCGGGCAGCGTGGCGGCCGCGTCGATGAGCGCGGGAGCCGCGTCCCCCAGCTTCTTCCGCAGCAGCTTGGCCTGATGCTTCTGCGGCACCACCACGGCAGTGAGGCCGTCGTCGCCGACCGCTTGAGCAAGAACGCGCCGCAACTCACGGTCGTAATCCTGCTCGCTTGCGCACGCGATGATCTCCGGCGCGGTGTCGGCGCGCTGGATGGACGAGATGCTCAGGCGCTCGTCATCGTCCAGCAGGCTGGCGAACAGCTGCGTGATCTCGGGGGTGGAGCGGTAGCTGGTCATGAGGCGGCACTCCTCCAGCGGGCCGCGCACCTCCCGGAACAGCGCGCGCACCTGGTCGAACGTGGCGGTGCCCGGAGCGATGGCCTGGTTCTGATCGCCCAGCAACAGGAAGTGCGCGCGCTTGAAGTAGCGCGCCAGCACGGCCAGCTGGGCCACCGTGTAGTCCTGCACCTCGTCGATCATCACGTACTTCGCATCTGCGTTGCCGAGGCCCGTCAGCGCCATCTTGAGGTACAGCCACTCGACCGGAACGAGGTTCTCCACGCCCAGAAGGCGCATGCCGATGCGGTCGATGCGCAGCCAGTCGTCGTTCTCGACGGCTCGGCGCGCGTCGGCGAACCGCAAATCGACGTACTGCTGCGCCACTTCGCGCACCTGGCTCTCGTCGTGCGGGTCGAACGTTTCGCGGAACAGCTCCACCTGCTGGTCGAGGGTAAGCATCGAGATCTCGTCGAGCACTTTGTCCGAGGCCGCCAGCTGCTTCAAGCGGCTGTCCAGACGCCGCAGCAGCTCCTCGCGCATGAGCGTGACCAGGTGGGGGCCAGCAGGGATGTTTCTGAACTTGGCCGCTACTTGGAGGATTTGTCCAACCGTGACCAGGCGCTCGCCGTTGCAGTGGATCTCCTTGAAATCATGCTGGTCGAACGAGAACGTCGCGCACGCTTCGTCGATGCGCTCGAACGCGTCCAGCGACGCAGGCGCCTGTCCGCCGGACCGTTCGGGCGGCATGAGGCCTCGCAGGAACTCATCCCACGTGAGGCATTCGGGATTGCGCTCCCCCAGGTCGGGAAGCACGCCTTCAATGTAGCGCTCGAACACCGGGTTCGGCGTGATGAGGAACACCTCGCTGGGATCGAGGCTCTCGCGCTGCTGGTAGAACAGATACGCGATGCGCTGCATGAGCACCGACGTCTTCCCGCTGCCGGCGATGCCGTTCACCAGCAAGGTGGGCGCGTCCGCGTGGCGGATGACCTGGTTCTGCTCTTTCTGGATGGTGGCGGTGATGGCCTGCATCTGCGCCGTGCGGCGCTTCGACAGCGACGCCAGCAGCATGGCGTCTTGGATGGCGACGGTCGTGTCGAAGTAGGCGTTCAGCCGATCGGCTTCGATGTCGAACTGGCGGCGCAGCTTGAGATCGACGCGGATGGTGCGGCCGTTGGCCTCGTAGGACGTGGGGCCGTTCTCCTGGTTGTAGTACACCTCGGCCACCGGCGAGCGCCAGTCCACCACAAGGCGGCGGTAGTTCTCGTCGGCGATGCCGGCGGTGCCGATGTAGAGCTCCTTCGGCTCCTGCCCAGGCTTCATCTGCAGAACCACCTTGGCGAAATAAGGTTGCTTGAGCAGCACCTGGATGCTGGTCAGCTTTTCCGCATCGACGGTTTGCGCCAGGTTGTACGCGTCGATGACGCGGTTCACCGTGGCGAAGTCGGCATAGGTTTCCATGGCGTCGGCGTAGCTGGCCAGGTTCACCGACAGCTCGTCGACCATGGCCAGCTTGTCGGCGGCCGCGTCTTTGCTGTTAGCCTCCATCTTCGCCAGCAGATCGCGACCCATGGTCTGCAGCTTGGCATAGGTTTCGGTCAGATGCTGCTGCTCTTCTTCGAATACGGGGTCGAATTCCTGATCGAGTTCGGGAGTTTCATGCTCGTGTTCCAAAGGTGCTCCTCAATCTCCTTCGTGGGCTCGGGAGATTATACGCTCGCCCTGCGGAAAAAAGGAGCCTGTTCTCGCCAGGTTCCTTTCCTGTATAATAAAGACGCGCCCGAGAGGCGCACCCTTCCAATCTTTCCTGATCAACGGAGCATCACCTGTGAGCATCGATACCGCTACCGGCAAGGAAGCGCCCGCGGACATCTCGTCCGAACGCGTGAAAGACATCTTCTCCACCATCGCGAAAAAATACGAGCGGTTCAACGCCGTCTCCAGCTTCGGCGCGTACAAGACATGGCTGGCGGGCATGATGCGCCAGGCGCCCATCGACGAGAACGCCGACGTGCTGGACATCGCAGGCGGCACCGGCGATGTGACGTTCACCGTGGCGCGCGCGAAGCATCCGCGCCATATCCAGTGCACCGATCTCGTGGACGAGATGCTGGACGTGGCCCGCATGCACTATGCGGACGGCAAGGCCGAGGGCGTACCGGTTGACTTCGAGGTGGTGGATGCACAGCATATCCCCTATGCCGACGAGTCGTACGACGCCATCACCATGGCGTACGGCATCCGCAACATGCCCGAGCGCGACCAGGCGCTTTCCGAAATGTTCCGCGTGCTCAAGCCCGGCGGAGCGCTGGTGTGCCTGGAGTTCTCAACGCCGCCGAACGCCGTATGGCGCGCGCTGTACGGCTTCTACCTCAAGCACCTCATCCCCTTCTGGGGCGGCCTGATCACGGGCGACCGCGAGGGCTTCGTGTACCTGTCGCGCTCCATCAAGGCCTTCCCTAACCAGCAAGGCCTGGCAGCCATGATGGAGAAAGCCGGGTTCGAGGATGTGACCTGGAAAAACTATACCGGCGGCATCGCCGCCGTCCACGTGGCGAAAAAGCCGAAGGCGTAGACGCGGAATCGCCGCAGGCTCCCCTATCAGGATTCCACCTCGGAAACAAGACTTACAAACAAATGTTCTGCTTGATAAAATGAACTCGTACACGAGCCAGTGCAAGCGCTGCGCATAAGCACAGTCCGAAGAGGCGAAGGTGTTTCCCTTCCGCCTGACGCAACGCTTGCAAGATCCTCGCAGCCAGGGAACGAGGGGGCCGACTTAGGAACTCGCGCCCGCAAGGTAGGAAGATATATGGCACGTATCATGCATGAACGCGTACCGCTTGCCGTAATCGAAGGAGGTGAGAACATGGCAGAATTTCAACCTGATCCGTTTTTAACGTCCCTTGGGATGTCGGTCGACCAGCAACGTGCATATGATGCGTACTGCGATGCGATTGTAGACGCCTCGGAAGCCGAGATGAAGCGCACGGGGGTTACGTACACCCTCGACGAGGTCTTCGAACATGCACACGAGGAAGTCGAGCGCCTTAAGCGTGAATATCCCCGAGAAGATTGGGGGCGGCCATGTTCCCAGTAAGAACCACCGCTCGCTTCGATGTGAACATTCGGCGGATAACGCAGAACTTGTACTTTTCAGGGATCGAAGATCCCGACCAAGGCTTGAAAACAAGTCTTGTCGCCGCGCTCGTCAATGTGCGCACGTTCCCGGAAGCCTATCCTCGCACGGGCAAGGCAAGGCGACGCTTCGTCTTCGAATTCCGTTCGATTCCCCACGTGGTATTGTACGCATTCGACGGCGAGCTGGTCGTGCTGCACGATATCCACTTCGCCCGTTCGGCGCAAACGGCACACTGGCTGAGCGAGTGATCGGACGCAGTGTTCCTTCACGGCTCTGCTCGCGGAGGAACACTGCGTGACTTTAACCGACGATCTCTGCGACGGACTTGATGTCGGCTATGCGGAACAGGCGCTGCGTGGCGCCCTTCGCGCCGAACGGGGCGGGACACTCGATGAGCACCCATTCGTCGTCGGAGTCGAGGATGATACCGCGTCCTTGCGTTGACGGAGACTCGTCAGCAAAAATGCGCCCTGGCGCCCAGAGAGTGAACGCACACGCGCAACCGTGCAACTTGCGAAGCTGGGAGGCGACGAACACGGCGTTCCCCTTCTGCTCGCGCTCGAAGCGATCGGATACGCTCTCTTTCGAGGAATCGTTTTTCTTGGGCAGCCTGCTCAAAACGAAGCCGAGCTGCACGATGACGATAACCAGCAAAAGCTCCGTCACGAGATCGCCTCCTCGCACGTTGCCGCATGCGGACTATCATCCTCGTTCGGCCAAGCCAGTACGCTGTCGATGATATCGATGTCGATAAGGCGCACTGCGGTTTCCTTCTTCGACCAGGGCGCACCGCCGCCCAGCTCGTGTTCGACGCGCAGCCAACCATCGCTGACATCGAGCACGCGCGCTTTCTCGGGCATCGAAACCGCTTTGAAGATGTCGATTTCATCATGCGTATACCGATAGCAGATGCGGCATTGCTTGCCTTCCAGATGGCGGAGCACATGCAGGTCACGCGGCTTTCCAGCGGCCTGATCGGGATCGGCCACTACCACTTCCACCTCGTCGGCCACCAGATCGTCCAGGCTCACGCCGCACAGACGGGCGAGATCGGCCGCCTTGTCGAGCGACGGAGCACCCTGATCGCATTCCCAATTGGAAACGGTCTGCCGCGTCACGCCCAGCGCGGACGCCACCTCCTGCTGGCTCATCCCCCGCTTCTTCCGCAGCTTCATAAGCTTCTCGCCCACCATGCGCTGTCCCTTTCCCAACGATTCCATCGTGCACTATTCTCGCTGATCAGGGACTTGCATTGAAGCAAATATTCCCGACATTTCGTCAAATTCGCTTGGCGGGACAAGCTCCTCGTCCCGTTTAATGGGCGGCATCACCATGCACATGACGAAAACCCGAGAATCCGACTCCCCGTTTAACGCATAATGCCGGATCGCGTTCTACGACCTCGCCTCCGGTGAAGGCATCGGCTGGAAAGATCCGCGCCGTCGCGTTCCCGACGCAGACGGGGGGGCGTTCCCGCACGCCGACCCTTCCCTTGGCGAAAACACGTTCTGATGACGGTTTTGGTAGGGAAACCACCGGATCGGGTTCCCTTTCACCCGATCCGCGGAACGTTTTCCCAGTTCGAGAAACCTAAGCGGATGTCCGCAGGGGATTTTCTCTACCAAAACCGTCATCAGAACGTGTTTTGGTAGGAAGCTGGCGCGGCTCCGGGGGCGAGGAGCCTCTTCCGAGGATTATGCGCCAACCGGGGAGTCGGAATCGAGAAATCGAAAAGCGCCAAATCGCGCCAAATCGCGCCAAATGTTGTTATACTGAGTTTCCTCTGAATCACTCGGAAAGGGCGCCCATGGACGAAGCAGAATTGCGCAGCGACCTCGCAACCGGAGAGACCCCCTCCATCGAGTTCAAACGCTGCGGAAACTCGGTTGGAAGAGACACGTTCGAGACCATCTGCTCTTTCGCGAACAGCTTCGGGGGCAGCATCTACCTGGGAGTAGAAGACGATGGAAACGCAATCGGAATCCCCGAAGAGAATATCGTGCCCGTGAAAAGGAACGTGACCAACGTGGTTCACAATCCGAACGTTTTCGACCCGCCGGCCACCCTTGAGTTCGAAGACATCGTTTTCGAGGGCTCGTCGCTTGTTCGGATATGGATTCCTCCCAGTCCGTCGATCCACCGATACAAAGGGAGGATATTCGAGCGCATCGAGGACGCCGACGTTGTCGTGAGCACCGAAAGCCAGCTTACGGCTTTGTGCGTACGCAAGCAGAACATCTACACCGAGCAGCGGGTGTTCCCGTATGTGGAAGCAAGTGATTTGCGCATGGATTTGCTTCCCGCCATCCGAACGATGGCCACGGGAAAACGAACCCGACACCCTTGGAACGGCATGACCGACGAAGACCTCTTGCATTCGGCAGGGCTTTTCGGCAAGAACTTCGTCACGGGCGAAAAAGGATTCAACCTTGCAGCCGTCTTGTTGTTGGGCGATGCCGACGTCATTCGGTCGCTGTGCCCTTCCTATAAAACGGATGCCGTTGTCAGGATAAGCGACCAGGATCGATACGACGATCGCGTCATCGTCACAAGCAATCTGATAGAAGCCTTCGACCAACTCACCGGCTTTTGCACGAAACATCTGCCGGATCGGTTCCACCTTGAAGGCTCCGTTCGCGTGAGCCCTCGCGACATCATCGTTCGCGAGGTAATCT
>NZ_DBFEGU010000293.1:0-5331 GCF_048329335.1 Eggerthella sp.
GGACATAGACGGTGCATCGCGCGCCGCACGGGTCAATCCCATGGGGCGCTCGGGCGCATGCATGATCCGTCGCGCCGCCGGGATGCCCCGCGGGAGCGCTCCCGCGGGGCACTGGGGATCTTACGCGCCGGCCAGCTCGTGGCCCAACAGGTAGCCGTAGGTGATGCAGCGGCCGTGACTGTTGCCGGCCACGTTGATGGGATAGTCCACGGCGCAGATGTCGCCCATCACGTTGCCGAGCGCGTACAGGCCCTCGATGGGCGCGCCCTCGGCGTCGAGGCACTGGAAGTCGTTGTTCGTGCGCAGACCGCCGGGCACGGCGAGCAGCGCGGGACCCACCTTGAGCGCGTAGAACGGCCCCTCTTTCACCGGCGTCAGGAACACGGGCTTCTTGTAGTAATCGGTGTCCTCGCCCGCCTCGCACATGCCGTTGTAGCGCTCCACCGTGGCCTTGAACGTGGCGGCGTCGCAGCCGATCTGCTTCGCCAGCTCATCGAGCGTGTCGGCCTGATAGGCGTTGCCGGCCTTGATGTACTCGGGAATCTGCGTCTCGAAGTACTGGGGCGCCAGCTCCAGGTCGCTGCCGTAGGGGCGGAACGAGTCCCAGAACATGCCGCCGCCGTAGGGCAGGCCGTTCACGAGGTCGGTCTTCCAGTTGGCGTCGAAGATGGACCACGCCTCGCCGTTCGGCTGGCGGTTGATGGCCAGCGACTTGCCCTGCACCCAGGTGTCCTCGCACATGAAGCGCTCGCCGTTGTCGTTGACGAACAAGAACGGGCCGTGGAACCAGCAGAACGCCTGCGGGTGCATCATCGTGGGCAGCGGCAGGTCCTGCAGCTGCGCGCCAACCCACATGCCCATCTTGTGGCCGTCGCCCGTATTCACGCCCACGGGCGTGTACTGACTGCGCGGCTGGCCGTACTCGGCGCACACAGGAGCGTACGCCTTGCACATGTCGGCGTCGCCGCCGATGTCGCCCGTGCACAGCACCACGCCTTTCGCGGCGTTGTACTGCACGTAGCCGTCCTTGCCCTCGCAGATGCAGCCGGTCACCTTCGAGCCGTCCTTCACCAGCTGCACTGCCGGCGAATCGAACACGAATTCCGCGCCGTCCTTCACAGCATCGTTGTAGCACAGCTCGGCGCCGGCGAAGCCCGTCGAGGTGAGGCCGGCCTCCTCGGGGATCATGAGCATGTGGTAACCCGGCTGCTCGGCGTACACGTCGTCGTGGCTGTAGAACGCGCCCACCATCGCGGAGCCGCCCACGGCCTCGGCCTTGGCCAGCAGCCAGTTGGACGCCTCTTCGGAGCTGTTGAAGAACTTCACGATGAGGTCCTCGTTCGCGCGGCTCGCGCACTGGGCGATCCAGTGCTGCTTGGCGTTCACCTTGTCCACCTCGATGCCCAGCTCGTCCATGTAGTGCGAGTTGATGGCGCCGAAGCCGCCGCCGCGGCCGTTCCAGCTGGACGTCTTCTCGACGACGGTCACCTTGCCGCCCTTCTCGGCCGCCGCCGCGGCGCACGCGCAGCCGGCCAAACCGGCGCCGATGACGAGGATGTCGGTGTCCACCGTCGACGTGATGTCGGTGATGGGATCGGGAACTGCCTCCCACGCGTACTGCGTCTCGCCCGCGCTCGCCGCCGCGCTTCCGGCCGCGTCGCCGCCGGCCTTCGCGTCGCCTGCGCTCGCCGCGGGCGAGCAGCCGGCCAGGCCCGCGCCGGCGGCGACGGCCGCGGTGGCGCCCAGGCCCAGGAACGCACGGCGGGACAGCCCGTTCTTCATGATGTCGGTCATTGGAAACCCCTTCCCTCGATGAGCGGAATCCCTTGTTCCGCATAGCCCCATCCTGGCCGAACGGCCGCGCGCGGGCATCTGGCGAAGCGGCCCATTTTCGCCGAAACCCGCAACATGGGCCGTTGCGGCCCATGCCTCAACCAGGGTTCCCGCTTGCGCTCCCCCGCCTGTTTTGCTAGGTTTGAAGCGACGCGACGAGGGATGGGAATGGGGAGCGATGCGCACGAAACCGCAGGATGACGACCACGTTGGCTTCTCCGGCTGGCGCTTGCTGGGTTTGGGATTCTGGCAAGCCTGGTGGATGATCAGCATGTGCACCGACGTGCTGCTGCCCACCACCGACCGCTTCCCGTTCGCGGGCAACACCACGCTGTGGGTGCTCGTGCTGACCACCGTGGGCTACCTCGTGGTGGTGGCGCTCGCGCGGCGCCTCTCGCCGTTCCTCACGCATCGCGCAAGCTTCCTCGCTGCGGGCGGCCTGACCGCCGCGGGCACCGTGACGCTGCCCATCGCGCTGACGCTGGGCTCAGGAGCCGCGGGGTTCGCTTGGTTCCTTGCCGGCACCGTGTCGCTGTCGCTGGGCAACGCGCTGCTGCTCATCATGTGGGGCGAGCTGTGGAGCGCGCTGGCCACCGGGCGCGTCGGGCGGCACCTGTACGTGTCGTACACGTTCGCGTTCGTGCTGTTCTTCGTCGCGTACGCGCTGCCCGAGGCGGCGGCCGTGGCGTTCACGGCGGCGCTGCCCATCGTGTCAGCCGCGGTGCTGGTGGCCTGCAAGCGCGAGCCGCGCCGCGAGCCCTCGGTGCTGCCGCTCGACGTGCGCACCATCCCCGTGGGGCGCATTTTCGCCTGCATCCTCGTGATCAGCATCGTGTACGGGGCCTCGCAGGGCATGGTGAACACGTTCGCCGAGGGCGATGCCGCGTTCACCGCGAAGGCGCTGCTGCTGGCGGGCTGCGCGCTGGCCGCCATCACGCTGTCGATGGTGGTGGCGCCCTCGGCCGCCGAGCCCATCGCGCTGTACCGCCCGGTCATCCCCGCGATGGTGGCGGGGCTCATCCTGCTTCTGCTGCTGCCCGCGCCGTACCGCTTCCTGGGCGCGGGGCTGGTCATCATGGGCGTGTACTGCCTCGACATGTTCATGATGCTGGTGTCCACCGACGTGGCGTTTCGCGGACGCATACCCGTGGCGCTGTCGTTCGGCCTGGTCATCCTCTGCGCCCGCACCGGCACGCTCATCGGGTCGTTCGCCGCGGACCAGCTGCTGAACGCGGCGCTGTGGTCGGAGGCGCTGCGCTCCGAGGTGTTCCTCGTGGGCGTGCTGGCGCTCGTGCTGGTGGGCATGCTGTTCTTCACGCAAACCGACGTGCAGAAGCTCTACGCCACCTCGCGCGAGGAAACCGCCGACGCCAGCCTCGAGCAGAAGTGCGCCGCCATCGCGCGGATGTGCCGCCTGACGAACCGCGAGGCCGAGGTGCTCGTGCTGCTGGCCCGCGGACGCACCGTGCGCTATATCTGCGACGAGCTGTCCATCGCGCAGGGCACCGCGAAGCACCACGTGAGCAACATCTACCGCAAGGTGGGCGTGTTCGACCGCCAAGGGCTGCTCGACACCATCGAGCAGGGCGGCGTGGGGAAGCCGGGCTGGGAGTAGCGCCGGGCGCTAGGACGCCGCCGGCTCGTCGCGGTAGAACGCGTAGGTGCCGCCGCCCGCGCGCTTGGCGCAGTACAGGGCCTTGTCGGCCTTGCGGTACAGCTCTTCGTACGTGACGCCGTCCTGCGGATACAGGGCGATGCCCAGGCTGATGGACACCGGCCCGTGGTCGTCGTCGGAGGCCTCGGCGGCCTCGCGCACCGCCGCGCACATGCGTTGCGCGACGGCCTCCACCATGAGGTGCGACGAGATGCCCCGCAGGCACACCATGAACTCGTCGCCGCCCACGCGTCCCACGAGGTCGTCGTCGCGCACCGCGCTGACCACGCCCGCCACCGACTCCACGATCACGCGGTCGCCCGCCACGTGGCCGTAGCGGTCGTTCGTCGTCTTGAAGCGGTCGAGGTCGGCCATGATGAGCGCGTGCCCGTGGTCGACTTCGGACCGCTCGATGATGCGCGTGCAACCGTCCTCGAACGTCGCGCGGTTCAGCACGCCCGTGAGCGCGTCGCGCTCGGCCCGCGCCTTTTGCACCAGCTCGCGCTCGTGCCGCTCGGTGGTGTCGCCGAACGCGACGACGGCGTACACCGGACGGTTCTCGCCGTCGAACACGAGCGAGTAATCGACCTGGTACCAGCGGAACCGCCGCGTGTCGAAGTCCCGCATGCGCAGCATGACGCCCCCGCGCGGCACGCCCGTCTCCATGTCGCGGTACAGCGACCGGTACAGCTCCACGTGCTCAGGCGCGATCATGCCGGCGGCGATGGCGCTGTCGGGCACGTTCACCATGCGCGCGGGCGCCGTCAGGTAGCCCTCCACCGCGCCCTGCATGGTGAGCGCGCGGTCGGCCAGGTCGAACGTGGCGATGTTCTTGCCGCTCATCTGCGCGGCGATGCGAAACGCGTCCTCGCTCATGCGCAGGCGCTCGGAGGTGTCCATCCACGAGCTGACGTCCAGCACGAGGCAGGTGACCGTGCCGCGCCGCGCGTCGTGACGGCACCGCGCCATCGTCCACAGCAGCGTGCCGGTTGCCGTCTCCTGGTTCACCTCGATCTCGAAGTCCGTCTCGCCTGCCTCGATATGCGCGCGCAGCTGGCCGCAGAACGCGCGCCAACCGTGCGAGTTCCGCACGTCGAGGGGGTAGAAATCGTCGGGGGATCGACGCTGGTAGCCCAGCAGGCTGAAGAACTCGTCGTTGGCGTACAGCGGCTCGACCGCGCCCGCCTCGTATCGCACGCGGGCCATCCCTGCGGGGATTTCGGATTCGTCGATCGTATCAAAAAACAGTTCGCTCATAAAAGTAGTATACCCCCCCCCCCAAGCCACAGGAGCAACCACAACCTTGACCTGTGAGCGTAGGTTGACGCCCGCGCCGGCCGCGCGGGCTAGCGGCGTCGCGCGCCCTGCCGCCGCCGGGGGTCGTCCGCGCCTTCGTCGGCCCCATGCCCCGATCCGTCCACGGTGGTGGCCAGCCGCGTCTCGCGCAGGAACAGCATGAGCACGAGGCCCGCCACGGCCAGCGGCAACGCGAGCCAGAGCACGGGCGCGAGCGCGTCGCTGTAGGCGGCGCCCACCGCATGGCGCACGTCCGGGGGCAGCGCGTGCACGATGGCCGGCGTGAGCAAGTTCGCGTCCGTGCCGAGCGCCCCGACGCCGCCGACCGGCGCGAGGCGCTCGGCCAGGGCGCGCGCGAGGCCGCTCGTGAACAGCGCGCCCACGACGGAGGTTCCCAGCACCGACCCCACCTTGCGGAAGAAGCCCGTCGCCGCCGTGGCCATGCCCACGGCGGAGGCCGGGAACTCGTTCTGCACCACCAGCACGAGGATCTCGAAGTTCAGGCCCACGCCGAAGCCCATGACGGCCAGCAGGCCGCCGACGACGAC
>NZ_DBFEGU010000294.1:0-1158 GCF_048329335.1 Eggerthella sp.
GCAGGCGCGCTCGGCGCTGCGCAAGCGGTTCTACGCCTTCGCCGCCGACGAGGTGGGGCGCGGATACGTCCATGAAGGCGCCGATTCCTTCGACGCGTGGTTTCCGCGCCTTCCGAAGAACACGGAGGAGATGAGGTCGACGGCGCTGTACACCGAGGCCGCGTACCCCTGCACGGTGGACGAGGAAGGGCGCGCCACGGCTCATGCATGGGCCGGATGCCCCGCTGCGGCCGGGTCGGGAAGCCTCGTGTCGATCGCCCAGACGGAGGCGGAGCCGTTCGCCGAGTGCGCGGAATGCGGCTTCTCGGCGGCCAGCATGGGCAAGGTGGCGGCCGCCTCGTCGTCCATCGACAACGGCTTCGAGTACCACTACGAAGCCGTGGCGAAGGCGGCCGGCGAGTACGAGGAGGCCCGCGCGGAGCTGGATCCGCTGGCAGACGAGGTGAAACGGCGTGCGGGCGGCTTGTTCGACGAGGTGAAGGACGCGCTCGCCAAGGTGGCGGGCAAGCGCCTCTCGGCGCAGCCGCCGGGACGCTACGGCGTGGTCGCGCTGGTCGCTAACACGGCAAGCGTCGCCGCATCGAGCGGTTTCGGCAGCTCGTTCGTGCGGGGAGGGGGCGCGCTCGGCGCGCGGGCGGCGGTTTCGGCCGCCACGCTCGTCGCCGACTCGTCCGACGAGGGCGCCACCGTGGTGTCGTCGCTGCTGGACGGCGTGAAGGGCCAGGGAGGGGCGGCCGTGGGCGCGCTGGGAACGGTGCTCGACTGCTGGTCCGGCTTGCTGGACGCGTACGCGCAGGGCCAAGAGGCGCTCGACGATTCCGTCTCGTCCGCGTTGGACGGGCTGCCTCTCGCGGGGGCCAGCGGGTTGGGCGCGTGGGCGGCAGGTGCCCTGCGCGAGGCCGTGCGGGCCGCGGGGCTCGCTCCGGCCGAACTCGACGCGCTCAAGCCGGTGTTGGTGAATTCGGCGCATGTCGCCGAGCGCGACGAGGGGGCGTTCGGCGCGCGGCTGCTCTCGCTCAAGGAGCAGGCGATCGAGCATCCGCTCGGGTCGAACGACGTGTTCGCCTCGATCGTGGGAACGGTGGAAGCCGAGGCTGTCGAAGGCATCCAGGGGTTCGACGGCACCATCGAGATAGCCGAGATCGAGCTGTGGGACGG
>NZ_DBFEGU010000295.1:0-3286 GCF_048329335.1 Eggerthella sp.
CGGTCGCCACCGGGCGCGTGCGCGACTCGTCACGCGCCCGCTCGAACAGGCGCACGGCGTGCGCCAGCCGCGGCGGCAGTCCGTCGGCGCGCGATGCGAGGCGCGCGAAGCCCCGGTCGAGATCGCGCCGCCGCACGCATCCCGTCTCAGGATCCTCCTCGGTGGTCAGCACGAGGAGGTCGTCTGCCGACAGACGCATCATGTCGCTGGTCAGCACTTCGAACAGCGCAGCCGTGTTCGCCGGGTTCGCCAGCGCCTCCACGAAGCGGGCGACCACGCGCACTTCGGGCGCGGACGCGAACAGCGACCCGCCCGTCACCACGCACTCGAAGCCCTCGGCGCGCAGCGCCTCGGCATACATGCCCGCACGGCTCATCTTGCCCAGCAGCACCACCATGTCGCCGGGAGCGTGGCCGTCCTCGCGCAGCGCGGCGAACCGGCGGGCGATGGCCTCGGCGCCGGCGCGCTTCGCATCGGCCGTGCGCACGCCGGTGCCGCGCCCCGCGGGCTGCACCGACAGCACGAGGTCGATGCGCGGCGCGCTGCCCCGATAGCAGGAGGGGCGCTGCTCGTTCGGCTCCAGCGACATGAACGCCTCGCCGAACACCGTCGACTGCTCGAACACGCGGTCGACGAACGACAGCACGTCGCCGTGGCTGCGGAAGTTCTTCGTGAGCTCGACGTAGAGCGCGCCCACTTCGTCGGCGCGCATCGCCTTCTTATGAGCCTCGTACACGTTCACGTCGGCGCCGCGGAAGCGGTAGATGGACTGCTGCGCATCGCCTACCGTGCACAGGTGCGCGCACCGCGGCCCGGCCAGGCGCGCGATCATGTCGATCTGCAGCTGGCTGGTGTCCTGGAACTCGTCCACCATCACCAGTTTGAAGCGGCGTTCGTAGCGCGCGGCGATGTCCGGGCAGCGTTCGAACGCGTCGAGCGTGCGCACGAGCAGGTCGTCGTTATCCAGCTTGCACGCGGCGCGCTTCGCACCCTCGAAGCGCGCGGTCACCTCGCGCGCGAGCGCCATGAGCTCGGAGGCCAGCGGGTGCGCCAGCGCGAGCGCGACGTTCTGAGCCACGCGCGCGTGCACAGCTTGATACGCTTTGACCTCGGCCTTCACGTCGGCGCCGCCGAACGTGCACGGCAGGTAGGCGCAGCCGTCGACCACAGCTGCCAGCGCACGCGCGTCGCTCGCCGCGGACGCGTCGGCCAAAAACGCCCCGAGCGCCTCCACCGCGTCGGCCGCGGCCGCGCGCGCCCGTTCGGCGGACGCGCTCTTCCCCGCCCGCTCGAGCGCGGGCAGCACGCCCTCGTAGGCCAGCAGCAGCTCGCGCGCGAGCGTCGAGGCCTGCGCGGGCGACGGCCCGAAATCGAGCGCGTCGAGGCCGCCGCGCAGCCCCGCCGCCTTGTCCATCAGAGCCTGCAGCATGGAGGCCACCGACGGAGCGAGCGGCATCGTCGAGCGTGCGGGGTACTCGTCGAACAGCGCCGCGTACGAGCCGCGCGCGATGATATCGTTGTCGTCGCCCAGCGCGCCGTCGATGGCGTCGGCCACGGCTTCGGCCCGCTCCGCATCGCCCATGATGCCGAACGCAGGATCCAGCCCCAGGTCGAGCGCGTGGGCGCGCAGGATGCGCGCGCACATGCCGTGGATGGTGGATATCCAGGCGCCGTCCACGCGCAGCGCTTCCTCGGCCAGCCCTTCGGCGCGCAGCGTGCGCTTGACGCGCGCCTTGATCTCGGCGGCCGCCTTCTCGGTGAACGTGATGGCCAGCACCTCGTCGACGCCGGACGCCGCAGGGCCGCTCTCGGGCAGAAGCGCATAGGCGATGCGCTGCGTGAGCGTGAACGTCTTGCCCGAGCCGGCGCCGGCCGACACGAGCAAGGGACCGCGCACGTGCTCGATGCTCTGGCGTTGACCAGGGGTGCAGGTTGAGAGGTTCATGCGCCCATCCTTTTCTCGCAGGCGAGCACGGGGCAATACCCGCACGGGTCTCCCCCGCGCGGATCGGGACCGATGCAGCCGTCGGCCAGCGTGCGCACGGCCCGGGCGATGCGATCCTCCACCGCGTCCACCAGCTCGCCGAACGACGAGACGCCCAGCGCCTCGCCTGCCGGCCCCGGCACGCCGCAGCGCTCGACGTCGATGCCGGGCACGTCTCGCTCGCCCACGACCGTGCGGTCGAAGGCGCCCGAGACGCGCCGATCGCGGCCGTACGACACGTACAGCGCACCCACCACGTCGAGACCCAGCACCTTGCGCGCCACCTGAGCGTACATGAGCGTCTGCACCTTATGGGGAAGCACCGCGCCGCCCGCCTGCGCGGCGGGCGATGCCGAATCCAGCGCGTAGTCGCCATTGAGCGACCCCTTGTAGTCGATAACCACCGCCTGGCCGGCCCCGTTCACGTCGATGCGGTCCACACTGCCGCGCAGCAGGCATCCTGCGTACGGGAACGGCTCGCTCGAGCCGAAATCGAACTCGAAGCGCACGGGCTCGAAGCCCGGCAGCAGCAGCGCCTCGCGGTCGAGGAACCGGACGAGCCTCTTCCTCAGATCGGCCGTCTCGGCGCGTTCGAAGGCGGTGCGCGGGATCAACGGGTTGACCGAGCGCTTGAGGTTGCGTTGCGATTCCAGATGGCGGTCGAACGTCTCGCCTAGAAGCGCGCGCGCTTCGGGAAGCGTCGCGGAGTCCACCTTCGCATGCCCCGCCTCGCGGAAATGCTCGTAGAAGCTACGCAGCACGTTGTGGGAGAAGCTGCCCATCTCGAGAGGCCCGAACCCGGCGTCCGGCTCCGACAGGCGAAGACGGCGCAGAGCGAACCACTTGTAGGGACATTCAAGGTAGCTTTCCAGCGCAGACGGCGACAGCGCCAACGCGGCGTCGGCGCCGCGCAGCCCCTCGCGCGGCGAGCGCGGCAGCACGATGCGCGGGCGCTGCTCGGGCGACACCGCGCCCGCGGCCGACAGCTCCCAGGACAGCGTCGCCCCTCCTTTGCCTACGCGCGGCTGCACACCCTCGCAGACGAGCGCGAGGTTGTCGTGGAGCGCGTCCTCCCCTGCCAGCATGGCGAAGGCGACGAGCGGCTTGGGAAGCCCCGTCGCCCGGTCGTCCTCGCCCGCATCCGCTTCCCGGTAGCAGTCGAGCAGCTCCTCGAACATAACCGACGGATACGCCTCGTTCGCATCCTCGGTGTTCAGCACGCGCTCGCACACCACCGTCTCGCAGGCGCTCGAAAGCGCGCGGAAGAATCGGCGGCGGGAGGCGGCGAGCGCGTCTGCGGGG
>NZ_DBFEGU010000296.1:0-2862 GCF_048329335.1 Eggerthella sp.
AAGCCCCGCCGGCGCCGGCGACGAGCCTGAGCTAAGGCACCGAGGGCCTGGACGACAACGGGTCGGCCGGCGGGGCGGGGCTTCTCTCCCGATGATACGCTTCGCCATCGGGAGACGCATCTATCGTCCCATAGGATGACATCGCCCAGCC
This sequence comes from Eggerthella sp., assembly GCF_048329335.1. Classification (NCBI taxonomy): domain Bacteria; kingdom Bacillati; phylum Actinomycetota; class Coriobacteriia; order Eggerthellales; family Eggerthellaceae; genus Eggerthella; species Eggerthella sp. The sequence goes on from NZ_DBFEGU010000296.1 coordinate 152, forward strand.
TGCTTCCGAACTGGGATCGCGGTATCCGGTTGTCGGCTTCTTCGATTCGGGATGCGGCGCTATACTGGAAGCTGCAACCTATTCGGAAAGCGAGGCGACGATGGCTATCGACAAGGTGAAGGCGTTTCTGCGCGAGCGGGGCATGGAGGAGCGCGTGCTGGAGTTCGAGACGTCGAGCGCCACCGTCGAGCTTGCCGCGCAGGCCGTGGGCTGCGAGCCGGCGCGCATCGCGAAGACGCTGTCGTTCCACGTGGGCGACCGCGTCGCGCTCGTGGTGGCCGCAGGAGATGCGCGCATCGACAACCCCAAGTACAAGGCGCGGTTCGGTTGCAAGGCGAAGATGCTCGCCGCCGACGAGGCCGAGCCGCTGATCGGCCACGGCGTGGGCGGCGTGTGCCCGTTCGCGCTCAACGAGGGCGTGGACGTGTTCCTCGACGAATCTCTGCGGCGCTTCGACACCGTGTATCCGGCGGCGGGCAACGCCGCGAGCGCCGTGCGCCTGACGCCCGACGAGCTGGAACGCTGCGCCGCGCCCTGCACCTGGGTTGACGTCTGCAAGGTCGTCTGATGGAGGCGGGGGAGCGCCGTTCCGGCGAGATGACGTTCTACGTCGTGCGTCACGGGCAGACGCTGTTCAACGTCATGGGCAAGGTGCAGGGCTGGTGCGACACGCCGCTCACGGACGAGGGCGTGCGCGCCGCGCAGTCGCTGGGCCGCGGGCTGGCCGAAGTAGACTTCTCCGCGGCGTACTCAAGCGACAGCGGCCGTGCCGTGCACACGCTCGACGAGCTGCTGCGCGCGCGGGGGAGCAAGGTGCCGTTCGGTCCCTACGATGACATGCGTTTGCGCGAATGGTGCTACGGCGACCTCGAGGGCGAGCCGGGAGAGCTGCTGCACGCCACGCTCGACGCGGGGTTCGGCGCGCCGCTGTCGTTCGAGGAGCACAATCGGCGGCTGCCCGAGGTGGCCGACGTGCTGGCGGATGCGGATTGCTCCGGCCGCGCCGAGCGCTTCGATGCCATCGAGCGGCGCCTGCGCGGGTTCTTCCGCGAGGCCGGCGATGATGGGCTGAAGCGCGGCGGCGGCAACGTGCTGGTGGTAACGCATTCGTTCGTCGTGCGCACGCTCGTGTACCTCATCGACCCGGAGCGCGTGAACGATCCGGTGAAGATACCGAACGCCAGCGTCACGCGCATTTCCTACGACGGGTCGGATTTCCGTCTGGGCGAGATAGGCTCGACCGTCTGGCAACGGCCGTGAAGCGGAAGCGGCCGGAGCAAGCCTGCCCCGGCCGCTTCTGAAAGGAGCTACCAGCGATCCCAGCTGATGCGGCAGACAGGCGCGGTGCCGCCCATGCCGCCGTGTTCGCGCTGGCCGTGCTGATGGTGGTCGTGCCTCCGAGCCTGATCGTCCTCGCGTCCGCGAGGATGCCCGTCTTCGTGACCGGCCCCGTGATCGTGCGCATGGCCGCATCCGCAGGCCTGCGTCCCGGCTTGACCCTGCTTCCGGCCGTGCGGATGCTCCTCGTGCGAGCCCTCTTCGGTTCCCTCGTGGTCGAGCGGATGCTTGCGCGCGCCCATCAGCCACTCGCCGGCCAGCAGCTGCATGCCCATGGGCATGAGCCGCACCGAGATCGAACCCACTTTGTTGTACCAGCCCGTCACGGCGCAGCGCTCGCCGCGCATGAGCGCGCGGTACACGCGGATGGCCGTCTCGTCGGTATCCATGGAGAAGTACTTCCACGCGGGCGCGTCCTCGATGCCGGCGTTCTTCGGGAAGTTCGTGCGCGTGGCGCCGGGGCAGACGGTGGTCACCGACACGCCGGTGTGCTTGAGCTCGCGCGCAAGCGCGGTGGAGAACGACAGCACGAACACCTTCGCCGCGCCGTACAGCGCGTTGTAGGGGCACGGCGTTTTCGCCATCATCGAGCTCATGTTGAGGATGCGGCCGTGGCCGCGCTCCAGCATGGGATGCAGGAACACGCTGGTCAGCTCGGCGAGGCTGGTGACGCTGACCTGGATCATCGAGCGGATGTCGGCGATGGGCAGGTCGGAGAACTGGCCGGCGGGGCTGTAGCCCGCGTCGTTGACGAGGATCTCGATTTCCTTGCCCGCCTCCTGGACGCGCTTGAAGATGGTGCGCGCGGCATCGGGGTCGGAGAGGTCGCAGGCTATGGGAAGCACGTCGATGTCGAGCCTGCGCAGCTCGTCGGCTTGCTTTTCCAGAGCCTCCTTGTCGCGTGCGACGGTGACCAGATCGAAGTCGTCGCTGGCGAACAGCAGGCAGAGGGCCTCTCCGATGCCGCTCGTCGCGCCGGTGACCAATGCGGTTTGTGCCATGATGGCGCTCCTTTCGTGCCGGACGCGCTGCGCCCGAGTGGTTTTTCCCGTCATGATAGGAGCGGGTGGCGAGTGCCGTTCGGGCGGCTGCGCGGCCGTTGGAAAGGTGCGACTTGCACGCAATCGGGCTGAAATGGCGAGGAGGACGCTTACGAATCGAGTCGCGCCTCCTCGAGGGCGCCCTCCTCCCGCTTCGGGTCGGGCGCGGCGTCGTCGAGGTTGCGCATGCCGCGCGCGACCAGGGCGAAGGCCGTGATGGCCATCCAGCAGCCCACGAGCACGATGGCGGCCACCGAGGTGCCCAGTGCGCTGACGCCCACCGAGGTGGCGAACACGGCCACGGGCACCGCTGCCAGCAGAAGCGAGTTCTGC
>NZ_DBFEGU010000297.1:0-3243 GCF_048329335.1 Eggerthella sp.
TCTTCGTTGTGCACCATCCCGGCATACGCCGTCGAAAGCGATGCGGAACCCGCCCCTCCCGGACGGGTCCAGGCGGATGAGACGGCGCCGAATCAGAGCCCCGAAGCCGATCACGGGTCTGGAAACGAGGTTCCGGACGCATCCGGCACCGCCGAGGCTTCCGGATCCGAATCTCAAACCCGAACCGAAAACGCAACGGAGCCTACGGCTTCGCCCCTGCAAGCTGAAAACGCTTCGCGCAGCGCCGTTGCCCCGCCGGCAGGCGAGCTGCGCGTGACGCTGACCGAGGGCCGTCCGGCGGCGACGGCCGGCACCGCCTACGAGGTGGCCCTCGCCGACTCCGACGGCGTGCAGGTCGGCGCGCAGCAGCTGAACCTTTCCCTTGAAGGCGACTCCTGGTCGGTCGCACGATTCGACGGTCTGGCCGACGGTTCCTACACGCTGAGCGTGCGCGCGCCCGGCATCGCGCCGTACTCCCAGAAGATCGACGTCAAGGGCGATTCCTCCGCCGTTGAGCTGTACGTGGGCGACCTGGCCGCCGACCCGCAGGCTCCGGCGCGCATCGGCGTGCTCGTGCCCGGCGATGTCAACGGCGACGGCACGGTCGACGATGCGGACGCCTCCGCCATCATCGACGACATAGAGGCGGGCGCGGCAAGCCCCGCCTGCGACGCGAACGGCGACGGCACGGTGTCGCTCGCGGATCTCGAGACGGCCGTGTCCAGCTTCGATCGCGTCGCGGTGGAGGCCACCGTGGCGCGCTCGCTGCCCCCCGCGGCGGTCGAGGCGGCGCCGGGCGAGGGCACCGAGGTGGCGTCCGGCAGCCTCGACGAGGTGGTAGGCGCGGACGCGAAGCCCGTCTCGCTCAGGGCCTCGGAGGCCATTTCCGACGAGCATCCGGTGGAAGTGTCCTTCGACCTGGCGAAAGATTCCGAACAGGCCCCGCAGCTGGGCGGCATGGTGATCAACGTGCCCGCCAGCGGCGACCATGCCCCCGAGGCGGGCCGCCTCTTGGTCGAGCTGACGGACGGCACCGTCCGCGAGATCGGCATCTCCCGCGCCGAGGCTCGCGCGGCCTTCTTCCGCTCCAGCGCGCCCACGGCCGTGATCGACGAGAACGGCACGGTGGTGGTGGACTTCGGCGGCCAGATCGCTGTCAAGAAGGTCACGCTCGTCATCACCAAAACGCAGGGCGGCACGAACCTCGCCGAGGTGTCCAAGGTGGAGTTCCTCAACAACATGGAGGAGCGCATCCCCGAACCCGAGCTGAACATTCCCGGCGAGCTTTCCGCCGTCGCGGGCAGCAAGCAGTTCTCCGTTTCATGGAAGGCGGAGACCAACGTGACGGGCTACGAGCTCTCCATCAGCGCGAACGGCAGGGAAGAGGTCAAGCGCACCACGGGCACCTCGCTTTCCATCACGCAGTTCGACGAGCAGAAGATCAAGAACGGCACCGTGTTCACCCTCAAGGTTCGCTCCACGAACGGCGCCTGGCGCAGCGACTGGTCCGGCAGCGTCCAGGTCACGCCGAAGGCCGAGAAGGTTCCCGACGCGCCCGAGGGCATCTCGCTGTCCGGCGCCTATCGAGGGTTCAAGGCCAGCTGGAAGAACATGGAGGACACCGATTCGTACAACCTGTTCTATCGTGAGAAGGCCGACGAGGGCGGCGATTTCACGAAGGTGCCCGACCTGACGAAGACTTCCTGCTCCGTTGACGGTTTGAAGGACGATACCGAGTACCAGGTGTATCTGACCGGTGCGAACGAGATCGGCGAGAGCGCGCCTTCGGTCATGGCCGTCGTGCGCACGGCGAACGTCAAGCCGGCGCAGCTGCCGGCTTACCGCCTGGTTAACACCGAGAACGCGGATGGCGACTACCTGAACCGCATCGTCTCGGCAACCTACGGGCGCGGCTCCATGATCGACAGCCCGCTGGACGAAGCGTCGGGCGAGGCAAAAAGCGCCTACGGCTTGTTCGACGACGACTACGCGTCGTATCTCAAAGTGGCCGACTGGGACGAGGGCGGCTTTTACCCCGCGCTCGGCAAGGGCGTCACGGTGACGTTCGACCAGCCCCAGACGCTCGGCATGGTTTCGTTCGCCGACGTTCAGGACGGCGTTCCTTACGGCAGGGTCAGCGTCTCTTACGTCGACGACGCCGGCGCTTGGCAGACCGTCCAGGCGAACGTGCAGATGCGCACGGGCGAGAACGGGCGCAAGTACGTGCTGGCGAAGCTGCCTCAGCCCGTGACCTCGTCCAAGGTGAGGATCGGCATGGGACATTCCTGGTCCTCGGGCAACGTCGTGGTCGCCGAGATGCGCTTCCATGCCTACGACAGCCTGGAGAACGACATCATGGCGCTGTACGCCGACGACCTGCACCTCGAGCTGAAAGACGACGTGACCTCCGCGGCGGTGGACGAGCTGCAGCAGCGCCTGGACACGCCCGACCCGGCAAGCGGTGAGTTCAACCCGTACCGCGTGGAGCTGCAGGTGGAGCTTGACAACGCCCGCAAGCTGCTGGCAACCCAGGGCCTCGAGGGCACGGTGCGCGTGCACAACGGCATCTCCTCGGCGCGCGACAACCGCAGCCTGGGCATCAGCGGCCTGAACGCCTGGCAGCCCTTGGGCGCCGTGGTGGCCGAGGGCGACCAGATCGTGGTGTACACGGGCGCGAAGGGAGCGGTCACCGGCAAGGAGGCGCCGCTGCGCCTCGTGGTGTCGCAGCAGCATCCGGAGTCCAGCAACGTGTCCACGACCATCGCCACGCTCAAGGTGGGCCGCAACGAGATAACGATCCCCAGCTTGTCGTCGCTCGACGTCGAACACGGCGGCCAGCTGTACGTGGAGTACACGGGCGATAACGATGCCGCCGATTGGGGCGTGCGCGTCAGCGGAGCCCAGGCGGTGCCCGTGCTGGATCTGTACCAGGTGGACGACCCGGCCGAGCGCCTCGCGCGCACCACGGCCTACGTCAAGGCGCTGGAGGCATACGTGCCGGCCCTGGAGGAGAGCCATGGAAAGCTGCACGGGGCCGGCGGAAACGCCGCGGTGCGCTTCGACTACGATCCTAGGAACTGCATCCTGAACGCCACCGACGTCATGCTCGACCAGATGATGTACTCGGTTCCGGCCCAGCAGATGCTGGCCGGAGCGGGTTCCGGCGCCGCCGACGAGCGTGCGGCCCGGCTGCTGGCCTCGTTCGACGCCATGGACCAGATGATGGAGCTGTTCTACCAGCAC
>NZ_DBFEGU010000298.1:0-3168 GCF_048329335.1 Eggerthella sp.
ACGCGTCAGATCCGTGATGGGGGCGTCCAACGGCTCGCCCTGGTCCTCGCGCACCGACGCCTCGATGGACTCCGCGAGCAGCGCGTGCCCGTCGTCGTTCGGCAGCCTTCCCGACGAGCACAACGCTGGGTCGCTGCCGCACACCTTCCACAGTCCGTCGCACACGAGCGCGCCCGCGTCCCCGGCGCCCAGGCGGATCGCGGTCCACACGAGCTCCATGCGTTCGAGCGCGGCGTCGTCCAATCCGGTCAGGCAGCCGGGGGCGACGCCGGCCACCACGCGGGCCCCGGGCCATGCCTTCGCCGCCGCACGGACGGCGGCGGCCGTGGCGGAGCGCATGCTGCCGAGCGAATCGTAGGAGTCCGTGATGCCGGCCATGAGGAACACGTACGCCACGCCGGCCAAACCGAGCTTCGAGGCCGCGTCGACCTGCGAGCCGACGTCCGGCTCCGTGGCGAACCCCACGCCCATGGCGGCGTGGTTCTCCTCCACGAGTCCGAGCGCCTTGCTCGTGAGAGCGGAATACCGGTGCGCCGCGTCGGACGCGCCGCCGCCCGCGCACGTGCCGTCGCCCAGCCACAGCGCGGTCCCTTGGGACGCGTCCGTCGAGACGTCCGCTTCATCATCGGACATGTCAGCTCCTTTCCTGAGCTTCGACCGTCACCCAGTCGGAATCCGACGTGCCCGACACGTCGGTGATGGTGACGTGCAGCGTGGACGCTCCGATGAAGTCGTCGGAGACCGTCACGTCGATGTTGTCGCCCACGTGTGGCGCTCTCTCCTCGCCCACGCGGAATTCGAAGGTCTCCGCTGGGAAGGCGTGTCTGCGCAGGTCGGACACGGCGTGTGACTGCAGTGTTTTCATGCTCGATACGGTCGTGTGCTCCGTGTCGACGGATTGCATGAACATGCATCCGCGTTTCTGTGGCAGTTCCGTGCTTCTGCGGCACATGAGCGTTTTGTCGTTGTCCTTGCCGCCGGTGAGCCAGACTTGCGAGGTGAGGTCGGCTCCGTCGTCGGTGAGGGAATCGAGGATGATCCGGCTGTCCGGGATGACGGCGTTCCATCGGTCTGTCGCTGCCCGGTCGGCCAGCGTCTGGTCGGTCGCGGTGAAGTCGAATGTGATGGATCCGTCGTCCCTGATGCGAGGGGCGAAGCGTATCTCGATGCCATTCTCGAGGTTGGTCAGGTCGGTGAGCCGGTCGGCGACGGTGGCCAGATCCCACGCGTAGTAGGTGCGGGTCAGGCTGCCCTTGCGGACGAATCCGGGCAGGGTGATCGGCAGCATGCCCCACTGCAGGGCCTCGTCGACCAGCTGGCAGGCGATGTCCCTGTAGTACGGGCCGCGCAGGGTGAGCGCGAGGTCGCCGGCTGGCTTCTGCTCGTCCACGACGACGCTGTGGTCGCGCCAGGACGCCGCGAGCTGTCGGCCGATGACAAGGCGTTTCGTCAGGAGAGTGAGACCGCCGCCTACGGTCAGGGTGACTTTGCGGTCGGAAGCCGCCCATTCGACATACGTCAGCGGTCCGGCGTGAGCTGGCCCTTGTGCCGGCAGGTAGGCGATGATGACGCGCCATGGCTGCAGCAGTCCCCGGGCCCCCATATCGCGCAGCACGTCGGTCATCGCGAGTTCGGCGCTCATGCCGCCCTCGCGGTTGCGGGATTCCTGCCACGAGCACAAGGTGAACGGCAGGCGCGTCACATGTTTGCCGGTGGTGATGTCGTACACGTGCATTTCGGCGGCTTCCATGCTTCCTCACTTCCATGCCGGCCGCAGCAACACCACGGCCTTCGCGTCGATGTTTCCGGTCTCGACCGTCAGACGTTGCGTGCCTGGCGGTATCGGGAACGCGTGGTCGTCCGTGACGGTGCCGCGGCTTGGGACCATGTCGCGGAAGTCGAGGTCGAGGCCGTCCTTCTCGTCCCCCTGCCAGACGACCAGGCCATCCACGCCGGCGGCGGAGGGCCGGATCTTGAGCGTCTTCACCGGCCCGTCGATCCTGACCCGCGGCCATGTCGGCGCGTTGCCGCCGTTCACAACCAGGCACGTGGACGAGGATGCCTGGAACGACTGTTCCGGCCCGTATTTGAGAGGGTCCGGGCAGGTGACGATCAGTGTCACGTCCGTGACGCCGAGATCGCTCGACCAGCTCATCTGGCTCGAGAGATAGCAGTCGGATTGCCGTCGCCCGAGCGCGTCCTCCACCTGGAGGGTAAGGCGTTGGCCGACCATCGCGTTGAGCCGGTCGTTGAGCAACGCCAGTTCGAGCGAGCTTGACCCGTCGTGCTGCACGACACGGCCGCGGATTGTGACCACGCGCGGTTTCAACGTCATTCTGGACGGCCAGTAGGCGCCGTCCGCCTGCGGACGATCGGTCGGCGATTCCCGTACCTCGGCCGCCGTATACCAGCCGTCCGTCGAGTTTCTTGCCAGCGTGACCTCAAACGGATCATGCAACGTGGCTAAGCGGTTCTGCGGACTGCCATCCACGAATACGACGGGTTCCAGACCACTGTCCAGCGGAGGCGTCAAAGCGATCCTCACTGCCTCACCCCCAGCTCTCGTCGGATGATCTCCACCGTCTCACGTGCCACGACCTCCGGGCTCTTCGACCCTGCAACGTTGACCGTGACATTGGTCACCGATGGCTGCATGGCCTGACCCTGGGGGACGGTCTGCGCGGCGGGAACCTTCGAGAACACCTCGCGTGGGATGGCTCTTCGGTTCAGCGCGTCCATGAAGTCGACGCCGTAATAGCTGGTGGCGAGTGCGTTTTCGACGTATTCGCCTCGTGCGATGCGGCCGTTGTCGAGGTAGACGCTGTCGCTGGTCGCGGTGCCTGGCGCCCATTTCGGGTCGACGTAGCCGTTGAAGGCGTAGCCTCCGTTGGCGTATCTGAATTGGTTGCCGTCGTAGAGGCCGCCGGTGGCTCCTGTCGGGATGTTGCCTGTGGCGTTTTTCGGACGGTATCCGCTGGATGAGTATGTGCCCCCTGATTCGTCGACGTAGCTTCCGTGGATTTGGAAGTATTTGTCGGCGATCTGGTAGTTGCTCAGGTTGGCGAGCACGCTCATGGCGGGTGAGCCGTCGGCAGCGACGATGAATCCTTTGTCGTTGAGTTTCCATCCTTGTGTTTGAAGAAATTTGTTCATCGCGTCGGAGTTGTC
>NZ_DBFEGU010000299.1:0-3255 GCF_048329335.1 Eggerthella sp.
GCGGTTCCATTTCCGGTCATCTCGTCACCATCCCGTATCAAATCATCAAACACATTCCGACATCTGCGCTGCTAGAAGCATAAATTGCCGTTCATGTTGGCGATAGGTCGAATTACCCTGTCTCCATCGAAATAACCGCCCCCGGAGCCATCTCGAGCCATCCGGGAGGCACGTTTCCACATCATGCGAAGGGAGGCGGCACGTTGCCGGAATCAAGGATAAGATCGGTCAGGGAGCTCAGATGCGGCGTGTGGGAGGTTGACATCATCGACGCGTCGCGCAAGAGGCTGCGAAGGAGGTTCCGGGCGGAAAGCGCGGACGGGGCGCGCGCGGCGGCGCTCGCGTCCCTGCCGGGGCCGAAGGCGTGCACGCTCGCCGAGGCGCTGGACCGCTACTTCGAGATCCTGACGGCCAAGGGGGCCGCCAGGAAAACCGTCGCGAACTATCGAAAGGAATGCAGGGCCCTCGGGGCGATAGCGGGCCTCGCCGTCGACTCGATAAGCCCCGCCTCGGCCGCGCAGGCGCTCGAGTCGGCCGAGTCCCGCGGCGTCTCGCGCGTGCGCTGCTACCGGCTCAAGACCATCTGCGCCGCCGCGGGCAGACATGCGCTCGCCGAAGGGCTGTGCGCCTCCAACCCGTTCTCCGAGGTCCCGTTCGACGTTCCCCGGCCGCCCAGGAAGAAGCGCCCGATCCCCCCGGCGGGCCTCAAGGCCGCGCGGGCGCTCGCCACATGCGGATCGGGGCATTCCGCCGCGGCCATCGGCCTCGCCCTCGGATGCGGCCTCAAGCCCGGCGAGATCTGCGGGATACTCGCCGACGACCTCGATGCGGAGCGCATGACCGTCACCGTCCGCGGAATCTGGCGGGAGAGCATCGGCGAGCCGAACTTCTTCGTCGCATATCCCGAGCCCTCCGTGACGCGGCTGCCGGCATGGCTCGGCGACGCGCCGCGCTCCTGGGCCGCCTCGGCCGGATCCAGGCTGCTGCTCGAGAAGAACGGCCGCCGCCGCGACGTGGAACACCTCAGGAGCGACACGAACGAGCTGCTGCGCATCGTTGGCGCCGGATGCACGCTCTACGGGCTCAGGCTCGCCCATGATGAAGAGGAGGATTGAGGAATATGCATTACGAAAGGGTCTCCCTCGCCCGTCGCGGCGGTTCATGGAGGATGAGCTACCGCGCGGTCTACGATGCCGAGCGCAAGGGCGATCGCAAGTGGGCCACGATCGGGGCGGCGGCGAGCCGCGCGGAAGCCGAGCACCTAGCGGCCGAATACCTCTACAACCTCCCCCGCGACCCGGAAGACGAGCGGCGGGCCGAAGCCATCGAGGCGACGGAGGGCCGCATGCCCACGGTCGGCGAGCTCAGGCGGGACGACATCGACCATGCGCTCGCCGTCGGCGCCATCGAGAAGTCGACGCATGCCGGCTATTGCCGCCACATCAGGCTCCTGGGCGACCTGGGGGAGATTCCAGTGGACAGGGTCACCGCCCAGGACGTGCAGCTCTACGTCGACTCGCTCGTCGAGGACGGGTACTGCTCCGAGACCGTGAACCATATGCTCTGGACGGTCAGGGACACCCTAGAGCTCGCCAGCTTCCGAATGCTCCGGCCCCCGCTCGACCTGCGCAGGATCCGCGCGCCCAAACACGACCGCCCGCTTCCCCGCGCGCTCTCCGCCGAAGAGAAGAACGCGCTGCTCGCCGCCCTCCCGTGCATCCGCGGCCCGCTCGACGCGATAGTGCGGCTCGCCCTGTTCGCGGGCCTCAGATGCGGGGAGATCTGCGCCCTGCGCTGGGCGAACGTCGATCTCAACCGCCGCATGGTGCGCATCACCAGCGCCATCGGCACCCTGCCCTCCTCCAACGGCTACCTCAAGGGGCCGAAGAGCCCGGCCGGCGTGAGGGCGCTGCCCATCGCGGACGGGCTCATGGAGGGGCTGGAGCGGCGACGGGCGGAGCAGGAGGCCCGCTGCCGCGACGCCGGCGTCCCGTTCACGGACGACATCTTCGTCGTCGGCGACATCGACGGCGCGTTCATGGTGCCGAGATACGCCAACCAGCTGTTCAGGACGTTCGTCCGGACGTTCGGCATAGGCGGCGGGAAGTGCGGCCTGCACCGCCTGCGGCACACCTTCGCCACCGAGCTCATCATGTCCGGGGTCAACCCGAAGACCGTGTCCAACTGGCTCGGGCACACGGACCCCTCCTTCACGCTGAGGATCTACGTGAGCTCCAGCCCGGAGAACCTGCGCGCGAGCGTCGATACCGTCAACGAGGTCATGGCGCTGCCGGAAGGCTACGACGGGCAGGGCTCCGAGCTGCCGGCGCGCATCCGGGGCCAGGAAAAGAAGGAGCCGGAAGAAGGGCCCCTACCCGATGCCGAGGCGATGCGGACGGTGAAGATCATCTCCTGGGAATCGCTCGCGTGCGGCTAGGCCGTGGCGCGGGCAGATGCGCAGGCGCGTTCCCGCGTCTGAGCATATATGCGTAAATAAGAAAATGCGCGAATGCGCGTATGCGCATGTACGCGTTTGGGTATATATGTATATATGAATCTGAACCGCGCCCGGCTTCCCGTGCGGGAAGGCCGCATTGCGCACGGCGCGGCGCGGGCGGATAATCGGCAGGCCGCGGCATACCGCCGCGCCATCATCCAAGGAGCGACCACCATGGGCCTTTTCAAATCGAAGCGCGACATCCCCGACGAGGAGATCTACCGCCCCGGGGACAGGTACTTCGACCCCGAGCTCGTCAAGTCCAGCGACCTCATGAGGCGCTGGTCGGACCTCTACAACGCACACGAGGCCTCGACCCATGTGGTCGAGGAGGGCTACACCGCGGAGATCGCCGTAGTCGGCACGCTCTACGACACCTTCTACATGACGGGCGACGTCGACGTGCCCGGCGCCGTCGAGATGTGCTTCACGCCCGAGCAGATCCGCGAGCACCCCGAATACGTCACGTACAACGCGTTCATCCCGCCCCACCAGCTCGGCTACACCATGGACGAGGTCGACACGTCGCGCACGCATTGCAGCGTCGTGAACTACGTCGCCGTGCCCGAGGGATATTCCGTCGCGCTCGGGCAGGACGGCCGGCTCCACCTCTACGACCCGCAGGACAACGTGTGCTGCGTCACGATGCCGAAGATGTTCCAGCCCTGGTTCGACATCGAGTCGCCCATGGGGCATATAGGCACCCAGGCGCGCCGCCGCTACCTCGTCAGCACCCGCAGCCCGTTCGAGGACGTCGG
>NZ_DBFEGU010000300.1:0-4876 GCF_048329335.1 Eggerthella sp.
CGTAGTACTATTAACCTCAGCACAATCTTGTAGAAAGGGTGGCCTCATGCAGGAACTTAACGACGAGCGCGTGCTGTTCGCGTTCGCGCGCGATTTGGAGCCGGCGCTGACGGTGGCATCGGGCGAGACGGTGCGCATCCGCACGCAGGACTGCTTCGGCAACCAGGTGCAGACGCCCGAGGACGAGCTGGACGAGATCGACTGGGATCGCATCAACCCGGCAACCGGCCCCGTGTTCGTGGAGGGCGCGGTGCCCGGCGGCGCGCTGAAGGTGACCATCGAGAACATCGAGCTCGACCCGCAAACCGCGTCGTGCACGGGCAAGGACGAGGGCGTGTGCGGCGACCGCTTCGACGCGTGGAGCACGCACCTGTGCGCTATCGACGGCGACAAGCTAGTGTGGAACGACCAGCTGTCCATCCCGCTTAACCCCATGATCGGCGTCATCGGCGTGGCCCCGGCGGGCGATCCGGTGAACTGCGGAACGCCCGGCAGCCACGGCGGCAACATGGACAACACCGCCATCACCACGGGCGCGACGCTGTACTTCCCCGTGGCGGTGGAGGGCGCGCTGTTCGGCTGCGGCGACATGCACGCGGCGATGGGCGATGGCGAGATTAGCGTGTCGGGCGCCGAGGTGGCCGGCTACGCTACGGTCACGCTCACTGCGCTGCCCGACCTGCACCTGGTTGATCCGCTTATCGAGAACGGCACGCACCTCGGCATCATCGCGTCCGCCGAGTCTCTCGACGCAGCGGCCGATCGCGCCGTGCACGAGATGGTGGATCTGCTGCACGACCGCACCGGCGTCGACGAGGCCGAGCTGGTCATGCTGCTGTCGCTGGTGGCCGACGTGCAAGTGTGCCAGATGGTGGACCCCCAGAAGACCGTCCGCTTCATGGTTCCCAAGTACGTGCTGGAATCGCTGGGGTTCAAGCTGTAGAAGAAGAGAAGGTGGTCGGGCGGTCGCCTTCTCGCCCGACCCCATCGGAGGACATCTTGGAGGATGCGTCGTGCCCGAAACGTGCGGTTTCGCCGCAAAGGCCGGCCGTTTCGGCAACGCGTTGACAGGTTGCGTGCGTCTCCTACAGCAGCTCGCACACCTTGCCCAGCAGCGGCTCGAAGCTGACGCCGCGGTCTTTGAAGTCGGGCTGTTCGGCGCTCACCAGCATGGCGTCGTGCACGAAGTCGCCTGCGAACGCGACGGCCTCCTGCAGCGAGCGACCGGCCATCACGGCGGCCATCAGGCATGACGCGTACAAGTCGCCCGTGCCGTGCAACATGTAGGGCAGGTATTCGTTATGCGCTTCGAACGTCTCGCAGTCCTTGCCGCCCACGAAGTTGCGGATGCAGGACTCGCCCTCGCGCTGGATGCCCTTGAGCACCACGTGCTTCGCTCCCTTCGCCACGAGGGCATCTACCAGGCGGTGCGCTTCTTCGTCGGAGATGTCGGTGCCGCCCCAATCTTCGCCGATGGGCTCGCCCAGGATGATGGCGGCTTCGGTGAGGTTCGGTGTGAGGATGTCGGCGCCGCAAGCCAGCTCGGCCATGGCGGAGCACAGCTCGGGCGTATACGTGGGGTAGACCTTGCCGTGGTCGGCCATCACGGGATCTACCACGCGCAAAGCGTTCGGATACATAGCGTACAGATCGCGAATGCGATCCACCTGCTCGGGTGCGCCCAAGAAACCGGAGTACACGGCATCTATCTCCACGCCGATGCCCTTCCATGCGTTCAGGTAGTCGGCTAGGATCTCGGTGGTGTCGTGCATGTACCAGCCGGGGAAGGCGGTGTGCGACGAGAACAAGCCCGTCGGCACGGGGCATACGTCGCAGCCGGCGGCGGACAGCACGGGAATGGCAACTCCCAGCGAGCACTTGCCGTAGCCGCACAGATCATGCACGGCGGCGACGCGGGGGATGTACGCTCCTTCGCGCTGGTAGAGATGCGTTTCGGCTTCGTTCATGGAAGTACTTCCTTTCCGGGTTGTCAAGAGGCGATGAGGTTCAATTATATGGTTTGAGTGTGCGGGAGAATTGACGGCTTGAAAACAGGAGCGCGCAGCTGAAAAGCTGCGCGCGGCGAGACTCGAAAGCAGTGATCGCGCGTACGTGCAAGGAGCTTTTCAAAAGGCGATCCTCATCGTCTGGTCGCCGTTCGGCACGAACGCGAAGACGTTACTTGTCGTCTTCGTCGTCATCGAAAAAGGACCAATCGTCCTCGTCAGGCTCGTGATTGACGAACGTTTTGCGCGTGCGGCGCTCCATGATGACGCACGCGATCAAACTTACGACCAAACCGATTCCCACCAGGCATCCGATGCCGGCGTAGGTGTTGAAGAGAAAATCGTACAACGCACCGAAATCCATGGTTACCTCGTTACTCTAACTCGTGACATCACCATTGCCACAGAGTGTTTGCAGTTCAGCGTTAGAGTATACTATGTCGAGCCGATCCGGTACGGGTCGGCTTGGATATTCCTTTATTCTTTACGCGCGCTGAAGAAGGGCAAGCACCAACACGCCATGGGCAAAGACAAGCGCAAACGCAAACGACGCATAACGGCATCAATCGCAATCGTCGCCATTGTGGCGGCGATTGTTTCTGCTGTGCTCGGATTAACGTCTTTTATCGACAAGAAGCTCAATCAGAGCGCCGAGCAGCAGGTGGTCACGTTCACCGAGCAATCCGCCAGCAACGTAACCGACCGCATGTACATGTCGCAGAACGCCATCGGCGCGTTTACCGTGCAGACTACCGATCCTGCGTTGGTTGCGCCGGCTCTCAGCAGCTTCCAGGAGCACCACGGCTTCGCGAATGCGACGTTTGCCGGGATGGACGGTCGAGGCGTTCGCGCGGATGGCTCCGCATTTTCCGTCGACGAGCTGGCTCAGCCCGAAACGGCTTTGTCCGAGGGTCGCAGTTCGTACTCTGCCACGTTCGCCAACGAGGCGGGCGCCCGCGTGCGTCTCGCCCAAACGCCGCTTTATATCGATGGGCAGCAAGTCGGAGCCCTGTACGTGCAGGTGCCGTTAAGCTTGTTCTCTATGTCCCGTCAGCTGGATATGTTCGACGGCCGCGGCTACTTCATGTTGTTCGAGGGTTCCACCGGCGAGGTGCTGGTGCCTCCCACGGGCGAAACCAAGACGCCGGTGTTCATCGGCACGTCGCTGTACGACTTCCTTGACCGGGCGTCTCAGTACAGCGAGCCGGCCTCGAACACCGATGCCGCGGTCTCAACCGAAACTGCCTTGCAGTTCATGCAGTCGCGCTCGCGGAGCGACCTTTCCACGCTGCGCGACGTTGTGGCGAACAAGCAGACGGGGCTGCTCACGGCCACGGTAGACGGCAAATCCAGTTATGTGTGCGTCGCGCCGGTCGACAACGGGTATTGGTACGTGTGCAACGTGGTGCCCGTCGAGAACGTGCGTGCCGAAGCTGCCGTGGTCACCACCACGTTCGAAGCGGTGTTCGCCATCATCTTCGCCTGCCTTGTGGTGGTGGCGCTGTTGGTGTTCGGCGCGTACCGCCGCCGCCTGCGCGAACAGAACGTCGCCATGCTCGGCCAGTTGTACGAGGCGCTGTCCGACAGCATCGATATGGCGGTGAACCTCTATTCGCCCACCGACGGCAAGGTCACTCCCATTGTGGCGAAGGCCGAACGCATCATCGGCTATCGCCTTGACGCCTTTCTGCAAAACGAGCGGTTGGCGGCCACCATCGGGCTTTCTCCCGAGGGTGTGGCTCTGTTCGATCGCATTAGGAAGGACGAGACGAAGGGCTTCGAGCAAGGGGAGTTCTCGTTCCGCAGCAAGCAGACCGGCAAAGAATGCTGGGCTTCTTACTCGGTCAAGCGGCTGACGTTCGAAGATAAGCCGCAGCTGCTCGTGGTCATGCGCGACGTGACGGCCGACAAGGAGATCCAGCTGTCCATGAAGGATGCGATGGACGTTGCCGAGGCGGCGAATGCTGCAAAGTCCGAGTTCCTCTCGCGCATGAGCCACGAGATCCGCACGCCTATGAACGTGATTCTGGGAACGCTGCAGCTTGCGCGGAGCAATCCGGACGATCGCGAGAAAGTTGCCGAGACGCTGAAAAAGATAGGAGACGCATCTGACCATCTGCTCGGGCTGATCAACGACGTGCTGGACATCTCGAAAATCGAGAACGGCAAGATGACCCTGGCCAGTGAGCCTTTCCGTCTCAGCGCCGTGCTGTCGCACGTGGCATCCGCCGTTCGCGTGCAGTGCGAACAGCGCGCCCAGGAATTCGTCGTGACAACTCCGCCATGCGCCGATGCCGTGTTCGTGGGCGATGCGCGGCGCATCAAGCAACTGTTGCTGAACTTGTTGACGAATGCCGTGAAGTACACGCCCTGCGGCGGCTGCGTTCGGTTCGAGACCACGGTGGCGAAGGGTGCCGCCATGGGGTATCGCCAGGTGAAGTTCACGGTATCCGACAACGGCATAGGCATGTCAGAGGAGTTCAAGGAGCATATTTTCGAGCCGTTCAGCATGGAGGGACGCTCGCGCGAGCAGGGCACGGGCCTCGGCATGCCCATCGTGAAGAACATCGTCACCATGATGGCGGGCGATATCGCCGTCGAGTCGACGAAAGGGCAGGGCACTACGTTCACGGTGACGTTCAACCTGCGTATCGCATTAGAGGCGGAGCGCATCGTGTTCGAGGAGGGCGAGGGCGCCGAGGCGGACGACGCGCAGCCCCTCGAACTCGATGCTGCGAGCGCGGCGGCGCTGCGATCCCTCGGCGCGCGCGATCGGCTGGCGAGCCGTCCCGTTTCGGCTTACGAAGCCCCTATGCCGGGCGCGCCGCGTGCGCTCGACCGCACCGAGTTCGAGGGGCTGCGCGTTCTGC
>NZ_DBFEGU010000301.1:0-2079 GCF_048329335.1 Eggerthella sp.
ATCCACCGTCACCTTGTTGAAGCTGCGATTCACCGCGCGCACGAGCGCCGCATGGAGCGCAGGCGCGGCAACGGGCGCGTCGGTGGTGATGACGGAGATCATGGTGGCCATGTTCGGCATGATCATGCCCGAGCCCTTCGACATGCCGCCCACCGTGAACGTGCAGCCGTCGTAGCCGATGCCGTCGCCCGAGAACGTGACGGCGGCCTCCTTCGGACGCGTGTCGGTGGTCATGATGGCGCGCGCCGCATCCGCGCCACCGCCGGCAGACAGCAGCGACGCCGCCGCAGGCAGGCCGATCCCGAACGGCGCCAGGGGCAGCTGCACGCCGATGACGCCCGTGGACGCCACCAGCACCTCGGATGCGGGGCAGCCCACGGCATCGCCCGCGATGCGCGCCGTCTCGCGCGCGGCCTCCAAGCCGGGCTCGCCCGTTGCCGCGTTCGCATTGCCCGAGTTCACCACCACGGCGCGCGCCGTGCCGTAGGCGGGCTCGCCCGGCTGGTCGGCGCCCAGCTGCGCGCGCGATACGATGACCGGCGCCGAGCAGAACACGTTCTTGGTGAACACGGCCGCGCACGCGCAGGGTTCGTCGGCGACCACGAGCGCGAGGTCGAGGCGCTCGGGATCCTTACGGAAACCCGCGTGCACGCCGGACGCGCGGAACCCGCGCGCCGCCGTCACGCCGCCTTGGGCGGGATGCGTTGCAGCGATCGGTTGGTCGGTCATAGCGGCTTCTTTCTGTTGCGGCTGGTGCGGCTGTAGCTTACTAGGACGATTCGCATCACACGGGTACGGAGATCGGTTCGAGCCCTCGAGCCTGGGGCAGGCCCAGCACGGCGTTCGCGCACTGCACGGCCTGGCTGGCCGCGCCCTTGCCCAGGTTGTCGATAGCGCCCACGGCCACCAGCATGCGCGCCGTCGCGTTGACGGCGATTCCCAGGTGCGCGTAGTTCGTGCCCGCCACCGACGAGGTCTTCGGCATGGTGCCGGCATCCAGCACGTGCACGAAGGGGTCGTCGGCGTAGAAGTCCCGGTACAGCTCCACGATCTCGCCCGCGTCGACGGGCGCGTCGGACGCGAGCGGCAGGTTCACGGTGGACAGCAGGCCGCGATTGAGCGGCGCGAGATGCGGCGTGAACACGAGGCGGCCTTCCAGGCCCAGGATCTGCTCGATCTCGGGCGTGTGGCGGTGCGTCGCCACGCCGTACGCTTCGAGGTTCTCGTCGGCGAAGCAGAAGTGCGTGCGCGTCGAGGCCTTCTTGCCCGCGCCCGTGACGCCGGAGATGGCGTCGACCACCACGACGCCGTTAGGCCGCACGAGCCCGGCACGGACGGCGGGCGCCGCCGCAAGCGACGTGGCCGTGGGATAGCAGCCCGCGCAGGCGACGAGCACGCCCTCGCCCGCTGCACGGGCGCCTGCGGCGCGCGCGAGGTCGTCCGGGAACAGCTCGGGCAGGCCGAAGGCAGCACGCTGCAGCAGGTCGGTGGCCGTATGCGGCGTGGCGTACCAGCGCTCGTAGACGGCAGGGTCCTTCAAGCGGAAGTCGGCCGACAGGTCGACCACCGTCGCACCGCGCGCGACCAGGCGCGGGGCCATGGCGAGCGCCGCGGTGTGCGGCACGGCCAGGAACACGAGGTCGCACGCGTCGAGCGCAGGGTCGTCGTGCGCGGTGAAGGCGAGGTCGGTGGCGCCGGTGAAGCCGGGATACTCCGCGACGACGGGCGTGCCCGCCAGCTCGTTGGACGTGACTACACGCAGATCGAGATCGGGATGGCGCAGCGCGAGCCTAATCAGCTCGATGCCGGCAAAACCGGCCGCTCCAACGATGCCTGTCGTGATCGCCATGTCGATCCCCTTCGTCTTCCGTCGTCCGATGCGCGGACGCGACGCTCAAGCCGTTGCGTCACCTACGATTTGTGCATATGCACAAAAATGAGGCGTTTTGAATGATGCATACCATCCTATGAAAGAAAGCAGCGTTTGACAAGATTCGAGCGCAAATTGGTACACGAGAATCAAACCGCCCGGACGAGGATCGAGCGCGGGGGCGAGTGGTGCGAGGGGGGTGTGGGATG
>NZ_DBFEGU010000302.1:0-24769 GCF_048329335.1 Eggerthella sp.
GATGCGCACCGTGCCGCGCGCGGGCCGGTAGTACTGGGCGATGAGGTTGAGCGCCGTGGACTTCCCGCACCCCGAGTCGCCCACGAGCGCGGTCAGCTTGCCGTCTTCGCACGTCAGGCGCAGCCCCTCGAACACCGGCTCGCCCTTGCAGTAGGCGAACCCGACGTCGGCCAACTCGATGCGCGATCCCGTCGCCGGCAGCGCGTCGAAGCTGCCCGCCTCCTCCGGCTCGTCCACCACCGCCTGGATGCGGCGCTTCGCGATCATGAGGTTCTTGTAGGCCGTCAGGTTCACGAAGATGCTGTTCCACACCTTGTTCATGAACAGCGGCAGCATGATGATCAGCAGGTACGGAACCGCGCCCAGCGCCCCGTCGAGGTACGCCGCGCCGCACATGAGGAACAGCAGCGGCTGGCACAGCCCCACGATGATGGACATGACCGCGCCGAGGGGGATGAGGGCCGCCTCGTACCAGAAGCTGACGTCCGAGTACTCCCGCATGCTGTCCACGATGGCCTCGTTCTTCACGCCGCCGATGCCGTAGGCGCGCAGCGTCTGCATGCCGGTCACGTGCTCGACGGTGCGGCTCGTGTTCGCGGCGCAGATGTCGCTTTTGCGGGTGCCGTAGCGTCGCACCTGGTGCCACGACAGCGCCATCGCGGGCACGATGAGCGCGAACGAGAGCGCCACGACCGCGCCGGCCGGCAGGTAGAGCCAGCAGACGAAGCCGGTGAGCATCACGGCCAGCGTGATGTCTTTGACGACGGATCCGGTGCGGTGGGTGAGGATCTGCTCGTAATCGTTCACGTTCGCGGTGAGCGCGTTGAGGTAGTCGCCGCTCGACCGCTCGGTGAACCGCGCGAGGGGGATGCGCTTGATCTTGTCGCCCAGGTACTGGCGCAGGTTGCGGCTGACCTGCGCCCCGCCGATCTGCCCGCGCACGTAGCCGTAGCCGTAGATGAGGAGCCGCAGCACGAACACGAGCGCAAGGGCGCCGGTGAATCCCAGCAGGGTGCCGAAGTCGGCCGCGCCGCTGAACACCTGCTGCATCACCAGGAAGATGAGGCCGAAGTTGCAGCCCGACAGCAGTCCCTCGATGACGGTGCACGCCACCGAGACGGAGAAGTCGCGGTTCTTCGCGAACACCGAGGTCGAGGCGGAGGCGGAGGCCGGGGCCGGGGCCGGATCCAGGGTCGGGCTCGAGGGCGCTTGCGCGGGCGCCGACGATGCGCCCTGCGGCTGCGCGGCGGCACGGTGGACGGAATCGCTTGCGGCGCGCTGCCGCGGCTCCGCTTCCGCCGCCGCGGCGCCGAACCCGAACGTGATGCGGCGCGTCCGCTCGTAGTCCGCCCATGCCTTGCGGTAGTACGGGCACGCGGCAAGCACCTCGTCGTGCGTCCCCACGGCCGAGATGCCGCCGTCCTCCACCACGGCCACGCGGTCGCAGGTGCGCACCACGCCCAGGCGATGCGCCACGATGACCACCGTGCGGCCCGCGCAGAGGTTGGCGATGGCCTCGTCGATCTGCACCTGGTTCTCGGGGTCGGCCGCGCTGGTGGCCTCGTCGAGGATGAGCACGGGCGCGTCCTTGAGGATGGCGCGGGCGATGGCGATGCGCTGGCGCTGCCCGCCCGACAGGCGCTCGCCCAGCGTGCCGATCTCGGTGTCGTAGTCGCGGGGGAGCCCCATGATGAAGTCGTCGATGCGCGCCTGCCGCGCCGCTTCGCGCACCTCGTCCAGCGTGGCGCGCTTGCCCATCCGGATGTTCTCGAGGATGCTGCCGCTCGTGAGGAACGTCTTCTGGAACACCACGGCCACGTGCGCCAGCAGGTCGTCGTAATCGAGGTCGCGCACGTCCACGCCACCGATACGCACCGTGCCCTCGGTCGCATCGTAGAAGCGGGACACGAGCTCGACGATGGTGGTCTTCCCCGCGCCGCTGGGCCCCACCACGGCCAGGCGCTCGCCCTGCTGCACGGCGAGGTTCACGCCGTGCAGCACCTCGCGCGTGCCGTCGTAGCTGAAGCGCACGTTCTCGAGCCGCACGTCGCTCTTGGCGGGAAACGGCGCGCCGCCGGCGAAGGCGGGCAGGTCCAGCAGCTCTTGCGCCTTGATCGCCCCGCTTTTCACCTGGGCGTACTTGCTGCCGATTTCCTGAAGCAGGCGAATTTCGGTCAGGTAGAGCGACCCGACGAACGCGAACAGCAGAAACGTGCTGCCCGAGATGGCTCCCGTGGAGAACAGGAAGCCGCCGAGCGGCACCATCACGAGCATGCCGCACTCGATGATGATGACGAACGCCGCGAAGCCCGGACCCGTTTTCCGCGCGATGTCGCACCACACGGCGTGCTCCTCGTCCACGGCGGACTGGAAGCGGCGAAACGACTTCGAGCCCATGTTCAGCGCCTTGATGACGCGCATGCCGCGCACGTACTCCACCATCACCGCATTCATCCGCGACAACGCCGCGCTCGCGCGCGGCATCACGCCGGCCATGCGCTTGAAGATGACGCCCATCACGACGAACGCCGCCGCGAACGGCACGAGCGTCGCCAGCGCCAGCGGCACGTTCACCGAGCACAGGAAGATGAACGCCGCGACGGGGCCGGTCAGGTACATGATCGCCTCGGTGATGTTGTGGGCCAGGAACAGCTCGAGCTTCTCGATGTCGTCCGACAGGACGGTTTTGATGGAGCCGGTCGACCGCTCGTCGAGCTGCCCGAGCGGCGCGTGCGCCAGATGGTCCACGACGCGGCACCGCACGCGGAACAGCGTGTTGTACGCGCCCTTGTGCGACAGCGCGCCCGCGCATCCGAAGCACGCGTACTGGATGCACACGCCCACCGCTACGACGAGCGCGTTCGACGTGATGACCTCCCACGTGCAGGTCCCTTCGTAGGCCGCCTTCATGATCTCGTACACGCCGTAGTACGGCACCATGGCCATAAGCCCCGAAACGAACGCGAACACGACGGCCGCGATCAAGTACTTCCGGTCGGGTCCCGCCCACTTCAATATCAATCTGATCGGACTGTTCATGCAGACTCCTTGCACCTGTGACATATCGTTCGGCTGCAAGGATAGAACACGCGAAAAGGAAGTTTGCCCACTGCAACTTCGCGCGTCCGATGCAACTCAACCGCCGTCCGATCGTCGTACCGAAGCGTTCCGTCACCGGCAACGGAGACGCCGCGATTCGAGGACGATCGCCCATCTTTTCCTTGACAGAGTTAACCGTGTATGACATTATTCGTAACGTCGTTATCGATAACATTGTTATTGATGAGAAGGGATCAGGATGTGAAGCAGGTTGAGGAAACGCGCGGTCTCGTGCTGCAAAGCGCGCAGCGAGAGTTTCTGGACAAGGGATACGAGAAGGCGAGCCTGCGCAGCATCGCGCAGAACGCCGGCGTGACCACCGGCGCGCTGTACGTGCGCTTCCCGAACAAAAGCGCGCTGTTCGCCGCGCTGGTCGAGCCCGTATCCGCGCACCTGCTCGGGCTCTTCCGCACGGGCAACGACCAGGGGTTCGAGCAGCTGGACGAAGGGCGCCCCGAAGACATGTGGAGCACCTCCGAAGACGTGATCACCCGCATCGTCGACTACATCTTCGAGCACAAGGAGCCGTTCGACCTGCTGATAAACCACGCGGCGGGAAGCGGCTACGAGCATTTCCTCGACGATCTCGTAGAGGAAGAAGTCAGCCAATCGCTCGCCTACCTGGACGCCATGCGCGAGCGCGGCCTTGCCTGCGCGAGCCCGTCCCACGACGACCTCCATGCGCTCGTGAGCGCGGAATACTACGCATTCTTCGAAATCGTTCGCCACGACACCTCGAAAGAGGACGCCGTTGCGCGCATCAAACTCATCGTCGACTTCTTCCGCCCCGGCTGGGAGAACCTCTTCGGCGGGTGATGCCGTCTTTCCATGACCACTAGTTAGCTCAAACTAACAAAAGCAGTCCGCTCGAACACCCGCGCACGACGGGCCTTCCTTCGTGCGCCCGATTTCCACCAGCCCGGCCCGACGGGCCCACCCGAAAGGAGAGCAGCATGAGCACCGAGAAAACCATCGACACCACCCGAGGCGCACGCGGGCGCGCCTCCAAGAAGAGCATCGCAACCCGCGACGTCATGACCGTCGCGGCCATGATGGTGCTGACGTTCCTCGTATGCATGGTCACGGGACCCCTGACCATGCCGTTCCCGTTCGTGTATCTGTACCTGTGCGCCGGCATCCAGATGTTCCTCTGCGCGACGTTCTACCTCGTCGTGGCGAATCGCCTGAACAAGCATGGCGTCTTCCTCGTGTGGGGCATCGTGTACGGCACGGTGCTCGCGCTTTCAGGCTACGTGTTCCTGCTTCCCTACTTCGCCGGCGTCGCGGCGATCTGCGAGCTGGCCATGATCGGCAAGGATGCGTACCGCAGCCCCGTGCGCAACACCGTCGGCTGGACCATCTGGGCGGTCGGCATGGTCATCGGCAATGCCGTGCCCGTCTGGGCTGCGTGGGACGCCTACGTGGCGAAAGCGACGACCGACGGCTTCACCGCCCCGGTTCTGACCATGCAGCTCGACCTGCTGTCGAACCCGCTGCACCTGCTGGGCGCCTGCGCCATCACCGCCGTGCTGGCCGTGCTTGGATGCCTGTTCGGCAACCGCCTGCTCAGGAAGCACTTCAAGAAGGCGGGTATCGTGAAATGAGCGGCGCCGTGCACCCTGCCGCGCCAGCCGAGGCCGCTCTGAGCGCGCCGACCCGTCGGGACGGGGCAACCCGGCAGCACGCCCGCATCCGCGAGGTCAACGTCCTCTCGTTGCTCGCGATCATCGTGTGCACGTGCGCCGTGACCTTCCTGTCCACCAGCACGATGCTGCACGTCGCGTTCACCTGTGCCCTTTTCGTGCTCATGGCCGCGATGGGCTTCGCAAGGGCCGGCGCCGGGTTTCTGCTCGCGTTCGCGGTGACGCACGCATGGCTCGCCCTCAACGTGCGTTTCGACATCGGGTTCCCCTCGCCCATGGCGTTCACCTTCGTCCTGGAGATGCTACCCCTCCTCATGCCGGTGTACCTGCTCGTGCAAGCTCCCTCGGGAAAGCTGATGGCAAGCTTGCGCCAGCTGCCCATCCCCTCCCCCGTGCTGCTCGCCGTCATCGTCATCCTGCGCTTCATGCCCACCATGCTGTCCGAGCTGGCCGACGTGCGCGACGCCATGCGCACCCGCGGCTTCCTCCGCTCGCCGGCGCACGTCTTGGCGCATCCGCTCGCAACGCTCGAGTTCGGCGTGGTGCCCATGGTGTTCCGCTCGCTCACCATCGCCGACGAGCTGGCTTCATCCTGCATCGTGCGCGGCATCGAGAGCCCCTGCGCGAAGCAGAGCTACTATGCGCACGGCATGCGGATCGGCGACGGAGCGCTCATGGCGGGGTTCGCGATCGCCTCGATCTTGATCGTGGTGGGGTGAGCGACATGATGCCGAACCACGACCCGCAGGCGCCGGCCATCGAACTCGCGCACCTGACCTTCGCCTACGAAGGCTCCGCTCCCCAGCTCGAGGACGTGAACCTGACCGTCCAACCCGGCGAGGTGGTGGTGCTCACCGGGCCCTCGGGCGGAGGCAAGAGCACGCTGACCCGCGTGGTCAACGGCCTGGTGCCGTCCTTCTACGAAGGCGAGCTGACCGGGACGGTGCGCCTGTTCGGGCGCGAGGTCGACGACATCCCTTCGTGGGAACGCGGGCTCGCGGCGGGCAACGTGTTCCAAGACCCCCGCAGCCAGTTCTTCGCGAACGAGGTGGCGGGCGAGATCGCGTTCGGGTGCGAGAACTACGGGCTCGATCACGAGCTGATCGTCGAGCGCGTGCACGGGGCGGCAAGCGAGCTGGACATCGCCCCCTTGCTCGAGGAGAAGGTGCGCCTGCTGTCGTACGGCATGCGCCAGCGCGTGGCCATCGCCTCCGCGAAGGCCATCGACCCGCCCCTCTACGTCATGGACGAGCCCTCCGCCAACCTCGACCACGAGGCCACCGAGCAGCTCGGCAACCTGATACGCGCGCTCAAGCAGCAGGGAAAGACCGTGCTCCTGGCCGAGCATCGCCTGTACTATCTGCGCGGCATCGCCGACCGCATCGTCTACCTCGCCAACGGCCGCATCGCCGACTCGTTCACGCCTGCGGAACTCGTCGCCCTCGACCCCGCGCGCATCGAGGCCCTCGGGCTGCGCAGCGCGAACCTCGAGGGCCTGACCGCACCTGCCAGGAAACGGACCTGCGCGGCCCCGCACGTGCCGCCGCTGCTCGAAGTCGAGGGGCTGCGCAAGTCCTTCGGCGAGCGGATCGTGGCCGACGGTGTGAGCTTCGCCTGCCGCCCCGGCGAGATCGTCGCCGTGGTGGGCCCCAATGCCACCGGGAAGAGCACGCTGGGAAAGCTGCTCGCCGGCCTCGTGAAAGAGGACGGCGGCACCGTGCGCGTGGAGGGGAAGAAGCTCGCGTCCGGACGGCGCCGAGGACGCATATGGTACATCATGCAGGATCTGGACAGCCAGCTGTTCGGCGAAAGCGTGCGCGACGAGCTGCTGTGCGGGCAGAAGGCAACGCCCGAGCGGACGGCCCGCGCCGACGAGGTGCTCGATGCGCTGGGCCTGGGCGCGCTTGCCGACCGCCACCCGGCAACGCTTTCGGGAGGGCAGAAGCAGCGGCTCGCCCTGGGCGTCGCGCTCATGCACGACGCCTCCGTCATCGTGCTCGACGAGCCCACGAGCGGTTTGGACGGAAAGAGCATGCGCTCCGTCGGCAGGCAGATCGAGAAGCTCGCGCACGAGGGCCGCGTCATCCTCATGATCACGCACGACGTGGAGTGCGCGGTTGCCACGTGCGACCGCGTCCTGCACCTGCGCGACGGGCGGGTCGCGCAGGACGTCCCCCTCCGCGACGCCGAAGAGCTGCTCGCCGCCATGCGGTGACCGCGCCATCCGATTCCAACGCCCCTACCCCATCGAGAAAGGGGGTGCGACCATGCACCCGGAAGAGAACGCCCGCACCCAGAAACGCCCCGAAGCCGAGCAACCCGCCAAGCGGCGCTCCGGCATGGCCTACCTGCTCCACCTGGCAGGACGCTACCGCCTTCATCTGGCGCTGTCTGCGCTGTTCAGCGTGATGAGCGCCCTGTGCTCCTTCGTGCCGTTCGTCATGGTGTACCAGGTGCTGCTGTTCCTCATCGAGGGGAACGCCGACGCGGGCGCGGCGCTCCAGTACGGCATCATCGCCGCCGTGGCCATCGTGGGCAAGTTCGCGTTCGCCATCGCCTCGGGCGCGTGCTCGCACATCGGGGCCTTCAACACCCTGTACCAGGTGCGTGCGCAGATCAGCCGGCACATCGCGAAGGTCAACCTCGGGTTCTTCGATCAAACGACCTCGGGCGCTCTCAAAAAGGTGATCATCGAGGACGTCGAGCGCATCGAGAAGTTTCTCGCCCACCAGATCCCCGACATCGTCGCCGCCGCCTGCACGCCCGCCATCATGTTCTGCTACCTGCTCACCTTGAACGTGCCCATGGCTCTGGGCATGCTGGTCCCCGTGGTGCTGGGCGTTGCCGTGCAGCTGTTCGCCATGGCGGCCACCGGCAAGCAGATGCCCACGTACCACCGGCTGCTCGCCAAGCTCAATGCGGCCATCATGCAGTTCATCAACGGCATGCCCGTGATGAAGGCCTACCGTCTGGACGCGAAAGGCTACCGCGAGTACGCCGACGCCGTCACCGAGTACAACGAGTTCTGGAAGCAGTGCACCAAGAGCCAGGGCTACTCCTACGGCGTGTTCGTGGCCATCGTGGAAAGCGGCATCCTGTTCGTGCTGCCTTTGGGCGGCGTGCTGTACCTGCAGGGCTCCCTTTCGGCCGCCGACTACCTGTTCTTCATGATCATGAGCATGGTGTTCCTGTCCAGCCTCCTGAACCTGCTCACGTTCGCCATGACGTTCAACCAGATCATGAGCGGCATGGAGCGCATACAGGACATCATGGACCTGCCCGAGGCTTCCGAAGGCACGCTCGCGCTCGATCCGGCGAAACCGCACGCGGTGGCGTTCGATCACGTCACGTTCGGCTACGGCGCCGCCGAGACCAACGCGCTCACCGACGTCAGCCTCGATCTGCCCGCCGGCAGCCTGACCGCGTTCGTGGGCCCCTCGGGCGCCGGCAAGACGACCGCAGCCCAGCTCATCCCCAAGTTCTGGGAAACGCGCCAAGGCGCGGTGCGCATCGACGGGCATGCCCTGTCCGAACTGCGCACCGACAACCTCATGGATCTGGTGTCCTTCGTGTTCCAAGAAGCCTTCATGCTCGACGACACCCTGTACGAGAACATCAGGCTCGGCCGACCGAACGCCACGCGCGAGCAGGTGGAGGCCGCCGCGCGGGCCGCGCAGATCCACGACACGATCGAGGGCCTGCCGAACGGCTACGACACGTTGCTGGGAGAGAACGGCGTCAAGCTGTCCGGCGGCGAGCGGCAGCGCGTGTGCATCGCTCGCGCCATCTTGAAGGATGCGCCCATCATCGTGTTCGACGAAGCCACCAGCTTCACCGACATCGAGAACGAGCACCGGATCCAGCTTGCGCTCTCGCACCTGCTGACGAACAAGACCTGCATCATGATCGCCCACCGCCTGCACACCATCGTGCATGCGGACCAGATATGCGTGTTCGACCACGGCCGCCTGCGAGAACGAGGAACGCACGATTCCCTGATCAAGCAAGACGGCGCCTACGCCCGCATGTGGGACGCCTACACGCACCGCACGGAGAAGAAGGAGTCGCTGGCATGATAACGCTCATCAAAACCGTCCGAACCGTAGCGGGCGACAAAGCCAAGACCCTCGTGCTGCCCATCGCGCTTTCCTGCGCGGACTCGCTTTTGCACATGGGCATGTTCGCCGTCATGATCGCAGCCATCATCAACCTCGTCGCCGGCGCGTTCAACGCCGAGCTGCTTGCGTTCTACAGCGGCGCGCTCGTCGTGCTGTTCGTCGTGCGCGCCGCGCTGTACGTGACGAACTACGCCCAAACGCAGTTCCGGGGCGCGGACATCACCGCCGACCTGAGACTCTCGATCGGCAACCACCTGCGCAGGCTGAACCTGGGGTACTTCGACAAGAACAGCATCGGCCAGCTCGCATCGGTTCTCACCACCGACGTGAGCGACTTCGAGCAGACCATCACCACCTCGCTGGCGAGCTTCTTCAAGGTCGTCTGCTTCAGCGTGCTCGCATGCGCGTTCGCCTTCGCCATCAACTGGCTCTACGGGCTGATCATCCTCGCGATCGTCGTCGCCTCCCTGCCGCTTGCGCGCCTGGGCGGGCGCGCGGCAAGCAAGGGCGGCGTCCGCTATCGCGAAAGCGTCCACGCGGTCATATCCCGCATCATCGAGTACATCAACGGCATCAAGACGTTCAAGCTCTACAATCTCACCGGCCGGCGCTTCGAGCGGCTCGACCGCAGCTTCGCCGATTTGAAGCGCGAATCCATTCGCATGGAGCTGTCCATCATGCCGTTCTCGGTGCTGTTCTCCGTGGCCACCTCGCTCATCGTTCCGCTCGGGCTCGTGGCGGGCACGCTCATGTTCATGGACGGCCAGCTCGACGCGCCCCGCCTCATCGCGGCGGTCATGATCGCCGTATCCATCTCCAGCATGATGACCACGCTCGGCGTGATCTACCCCGAGCTGAACTACCTGGCCAAAGCGGCGGAGGGCATCGAGCGAATACAGGCCGAACGCCCCCTTGCGTACCGCGACGGCAACCCCCGTTTCACGAGCTTCGACGTGCGGTTCGACGATGTGCGGTTCGGATACGCCGACGGCAAGGAGGTGCTGCACGGGGTGACGTTCACGGCGCAGCCCGGGACGCGCACCGCGCTCGTCGGACCTTCGGGCAGCGGGAAGACCACCGTCATCAGCTTGATCTCGCGGTTCTGGGATGCGAGCAGCGGCAGCGTGCGCGTAGGCGGGCACGAGGTGCGCGATATCGCGCCCGACGCGCTGGCCGAGCAGGTGGCCGTCGTGTTCCAAGACGTGTACCTGCTCGCCGATACCGTGGCGAACAACATCCGCGTGGGCAAGCCGGATGCGACGCAGGAGGAAGTGGAAGCGGCCGCCCGCGCCGCGCACTGCCACGACTTCATCGAGGCGCTGCCGCAGGGCTACGACACCCTGGTGGGCGAAGGCGGTTCCACGCTTTCCGGCGGCGAGAAGCAGCGCATCTCCATCGCGCGAGCGCTCATCAAGAACGCTCCCATCGTGCTGTTGGACGAGTCGACCTCGAGCCTGGACGCCGACAACGAGCACGAGATCAACCGGGCGCTCGACGTGCTCATGGCGGACAAGACCGTCATCGTCATCGCCCACCGCCTGGACACCGTGGAGCGCGCCGATCAGATACTGGTGCTGGACGACGGTCGCGTACGCGAGCGGGGCACCCACGACGAGCTGCTCGCGCAGGGCGGCTGGTACGCCCACGCCATCGCCGAACAGGAAAAAGCCCGCAGCTGGACGGCATAAGAAGCACAGGAAAGCGGGGGGGGGCAAAGCGCCGCGCTCCCTCGGCAACCCTCGTATCACCCCTTCGCCAACAGCTCTCTCACCGCTTGCAGGTCGCCCTCCACGACGGCTTCGGCGGCTATGCGGCCGGCTTCCACGCGAACGGCCTTGTCGCAGGCTTGGCCGATGAACTCCAGGTCATGGGTGACCACGAGCACGGCGCGGCCCTCGTCGGCCAACCGGCGCACGAGCGCCGCCACCGTGCGCATGCTGCCCAGGTCGAGCCCGCTCGTGGGCTCGTCGAACACGAGGAGGCGCTTGCCGGTGGCGATGCAGGCCGCCACGGCGAGGCGCTGCTTCTGGCCGCCCGACAGCGTGGCGGGGTGGCGCTCGGCGTACGCCGCCAGCCCCAGGCCGTCGAGCACCTCGTCCACGCGCGCGGCGTCGGGCGCCTCAGCGTCCGTCAGCCCGAAGCTCACTTCGGTGCGCACGCTGTCGGCGAACAGCTGGTAGTTCACGTCCTGGAACACCATCGAGCAGGCGCGCAGGCGTTGCTTGGGCCCTGCGGGTTCACCGTCGATCGTCGTCGTGCCCGCGCTTTCCCGATGCAGCCCCACGATGGTGCGGCACAGGGTGGACTTCCCCGCGCCGTTGGCGCCCACGAGCGCCGCCACTTCGCCCTCGCGCAGGTCGAGGTCGACGCCGTGCAGCACCTCGCGCTTGCCGTACGAGGCGTGCACGCCGCGCAGGCGCACGAGGGGCGCCCGCGGCTCGCGCGCATCGCCCGGCGCCCGCCGCTCGCGCGCCCGCTCGTCGGCCAAAGCGCGCACCCGCAGCCCCAGGTCGCGCACCTCCGACGACGGCAGCGCCCGAAACGTCGCGCCGTCGAAGCGCCGCGCGATGCGCCCCTCCTCCATGACCACCACCTCGTCGGCCACGTCGGCCAGCCACCACAGGCGATGCTCGGCCACGAGCACGGCCGCGCCCTGCGCCTTCGCGTCCAGCAGGTAGCGCCGCAGCGCCGCGATGGCCGCTTCGTCCAAGTTCGACGTCGGCTCGTCCAGCACGAGGTTCGCCGGATGGGGCGCCCACGAGCTGGCGTACGCGATGCGCTGCTTCTCGCCGCCCGACAGCGAAAAGATGCTGCGGTCGGCCAGCTCCTCCAACCCCAGCTGGCGGATGGTATCGTGCGTGCGCTCGCGTATGCGCTCCTCGGGCCACGCCATGCTCTCCAGCGAAAACGCCACCTCGCCCGTGGAATCCACGTTGAAGAACTGCGTGCGCGGGTTCTGGAACACCGAGCCCACGCATGCGGCCACCTCCCAGCTTTCGAGGTCGGCCACGTCGCGCCCGTCCACCAGCACGCGTCCCTCGAGCGTCCCCGGGAAGAACGAGGGCGCCAACCCGTTCGCCAGCCTCGTCACCGTGGTCTTGCCGCAGCCGGACGCGCCGCACACGAGCACGCACCGGCCCGCCTCCACGCGCAGGTCGATGCCGCGCACCCCCTCGGGCGCGCCCGCGCCTTCCGCAGGCGCGCGGTACGCGAAGCTCACATCGTCAAACTCGATCATCGTCTCGACCTCACTTCCCCACGCCCAACAGGCTGCACGCAAGCGCCGCCACGACCACGGCCACGCCGGCGGCCACCAGCAGCCCGTCGGACGCGCGGAACTCGATATGCGTGTAGCACGTGCGCTGCGCCGGGTTCTCGATGCCGCGCGCCACCGAGGCCATCGACAGCTCGTCGGCCACGTTCGACGCGCTCATCATGAGCGGCACGTACAGGCACTCCACCGTCATGCCCGGTCGACGCAGGAATCCGGCCAGGCTGGCGTTCACGCCGCGCATGCGCATGGCGTCCGAGATGAAGCGCCAGTCCTCGCGGATGGCCGGCACGTAGCGCAGCATCACGGCCAGCGGGATGGTCACCTGGCGTGGCACGCGCATGCGCGAGAACGCGCTCATGAACTCGTTCACGTGCGTCGTGGACACGATGACGGCCGCCAGAAGCCCGCACGGGAACACCTTGCGCACCAGCATGAAGAACGACGACAGCATCGTTTTCAGCACGCCGGTGTCCAGCTGCGCCGTGGCCAGCATGCACGCCATCATCACCGCGTACAGCCCCAGCATGCCCAGCGCGAGCCGCCCCTTCCCCAGCGCGATGCCCAGCGCCACGCTCAGCAGCATCAGGAGCGCCTCGAACCACAGCCCGGGCGACAGGAACACCGCGACGGCCCACAGCAGAAGCAGCGCAAGCTTGGCCCGCGGATCGGGCCGGAACGCGCGATCGATCATGCGGTGACGCCCGCCTTCTCGAACTGCTTCTTCAGCAGACGGCGACCCACCAGCGCGCTCACCAGGGCGCACACCAGCGTCAGCGCGATCATGCCCGGCAGCACCCAGCCCGCGCCCGTGGACACCATCGTGTCGAGGTACGCCTGCTCGGTGCCCTTCCCGGCCAGGTAGGAGGTGTAGCCCGACGGATCGATCCACAGCATGAGGTAGGACCCCATGGGGTTGAGCGAGAACACGAGGAAGCTCACGAGGTTGAGGTTCTTGTTGCGGAACCGGCCCGCGCCGGCGATGAGGTCGGCCACCACGCCCAGCACGACGAGCGCTACCGCCCACAGCCAGTACATGCCCGTCACGAACATGATGAGCCCCTCCACCACGCCCAGGATGATGATGGGGCCGTGCTTGGGCACCTTCGCCACCAGCAGCAGGTAGATGGGGCCGGTGAGCAGGGCCGCACCCGCCGGCATGAGGAACGTCAGCACGGGGTTCGGGGCGAACAGCATGCTGCCCACCATCATGAACACGAAGTACAGGGCGATGAACACGCCGCACGTCACCAGGTCGCGGGCGGTGAGCCCCTTCTTGTCGGATTGCATGGCTGAACGCATGACAGACCTCCTTCTGATTCATTTTCATGCGGAAAAGATAGCCTCGGTTAACAATGGTGTATCATACGCGGAGGGGCGGAAACGACGTCGCGCATGCGCGCCCGCGCGTCCGAACGTCGCACCGCCGCGTCCGATCGTCGCACGCGGCACGCCCCTGCGGCGCACGTCCCTGCGGCCGACCGCCGCGCCGCCGCGAGCAACCGCATGAAGGAGCAGAACCCATGGAGCACCGCCCGCCCTCGCACGACATCATCCACGCCCCGTCGCTCGAGCAGATCGGCTTCGAGGAATATGAGCCGCCGGAGGGCTTCTGCCCCCTGTGGCGCTCGTACCGGGGCGAAGGCGAAACGTCCGGCAGCTTCCACATCCTCGCACCCTCCGATCGCTGGCAGATCGCCATCCACGACTTCACGCTGCTCCACGACACCGTCATGGAGTTCGAGCTGCCCGAATACCTGAGCGTGGCCTGGTACGAGTCCATTTCGGGAGAGGAGTTCACGCCGTATCGGCGGCTGCGGGCGAAAAGCATCTGGGGATTCTACAGCGGCGACGGGGGCTGGCGCGGGCTCGTGCACGGCGGCGTGCCCGTGAAGGCCGTGTCCATCGAGGTGCGGCCCGAGATGTCGCGCGCGTACCTGGAGCGCGAGTACGACGGGCAGTTCGAGCGCGTGCGCGACGCGTTCGCCTCGCTGAGCGACGACGGCGACTCCCCCGAGCTGCGCGCGCTGCTGGCCGGGCTGTGGCCCCGCCCGGGCGACGAGCATCGCAGCCAGCTGTATTACGAGGGCAAGGTGTTCGAGGCCATGGGGCTCATCGTCGAGCGCACGAAAGCGCGCCGGGACACGTCGGGACGCGCCGTCGCGCCCGAGGACCGCGAGCGCATCCAGGCCGTGGCGCTGTACATCGACGACCACTGCGCGAGCGCGCTCACGGTGGACGACCTCGCGCGGGCCGCATGCATGAGCCCCACAAAGTTCAAGGAGTGCTTCAAGGCGGTGACCGGCTCCACGCTCACGCGCTACGTGCAGAGCCGCCGCATCAGCCAGTCCGAGGGGCTGCTGCGGATGCCCGACCTGTCGATCGAGCAGGTGGCGCACGCGGTGGGCTACACGTGCGCCAGCCGTTTCAGCGAGCTGTTCTGCCGCGAGACCGGCCTGCTGCCCAGCGAGTACCGCCGGGGACTGGAGCGGTAGGAGGCGCGGCGGCCGGGGCGGAGCCGCTAGGACGCCGCGGGCATGGGCGCGTCCTCCGCGGGCGCAGGAGCGACCGCGTCGTCGCTCGCGATCCGCCAGCCCTCGGCGCGCCGGCGGATCTCCACGAAGCGGCGGTACGTGCCGCCCTCGGCCATGAGCTGGTCGTGCGTGCCCCGCTGCGCCACCGTGCCGCCGTCCACCACGAGGATCTGGTCGGACGCTTCCACCGTGGCCAGGCGGTGCGCGATCACCACGACGGTCTTGCCCGCCGTCAGCTGGCCGATGGCCTGCTGGATGAGCTGCTCGTTCTCCGGGTCGACGCTGGCGGTGGCCTCGTCGAGGACGACGATGGGCGCGTCCTTCAGCAGCGCCCGCGCGATGGAGATGCGCTGCTTCTGGCCGCCCGACAGGCTGCTGCCGCCCTCGCCCACCACGGTGTCGTAGCCCTGCGGCAGCTCCTCGATGAAGCCGTGGCAGCACGCGCGCTTCGCGGCGGCCACCACCTCGTCGTGCGAGGCGCCGGGGCAGCCGAACGCGATGTTCGCCTCCACCGTGTCGTTGAACAGGTACACGTTCTGGAACACCATCGAGAAGTTCGCCAGCAGGCTGTCGCAGGTGAACTCGCGCACGTCGTGGCCGCCCACCCGCACGCTGCCGGCGCTCACGTCCCAGAAGCGCGCCATGAGGTTCGCGATGGTGGTCTTGCCCGAGCCGGACGGGCCCACGATGGCGCACGTGGTGCCCTCGGGTATGGCGAAGCTCACGTCGTGCAGCACCGTGCGCGCCTCGGGACCTTCGTCGTAGGAGAACGCCACGTCCTCGAACGCGATGTCGAAGCGGTCGAGGTCGAGCGCGCGCCCGTCCTCGTCGATGAAGCGCGCCTGCTCGATCTTGTCGAGGCGGTCCAGCACGTCGTTCAGGTCGCCCAGCATGTGCGCCGAGTCGGCCACGCCCTCCACGCCGCCGAAGATGGTGAACGAGAGCAGGGCGATGGCCAAGAACATCCACAGCGGCAGCGTCCCGCCGAGGCACGCCCAGGCCGCGAAGCCCACGAGGGCCACGCTGGCCAGCTTGAGCGCCACGAGGTGCGCCACGTTGAACGGCGTGAAGCCGAACTCCACGTCGACGCGGGCCTTCTTCGCCTGGGCGCACGCCGCGTACATCGGCTGCAGCGCGGAGCTGCCGCGGCCGTACGACTTCGCCGTGCCCA
The DNA here is from genome assembly GCF_048329335.1 of Eggerthella sp. Taxonomy (NCBI): domain Bacteria; kingdom Bacillati; phylum Actinomycetota; class Coriobacteriia; order Eggerthellales; family Eggerthellaceae; genus Eggerthella; species Eggerthella sp. The sequence continues at coordinate 15,837 of NZ_DBFEGU010000302.1, forward strand.
GCCCGCGCGCGAACTCCACGATGGCGCCGGACAGGCGCTCGGAAGCCTCGTGCGTGGCCGGCGTGAGCTTCCGGCTGCGTCGGTTGATGCCCGCCAGCGCGAGCGCCGACAGCCCCACGCCCGCCAGCGCCGCCAGCGCGCAGCGCCAGTCCATCACGGCCAGAAACGCGATGACGGCCGCCACCGACACGTAGCCGTTCACCACGGCGTCGATCATCTTCATGCCGTTCAGCTCGAGCATGCCCAGCTCGGTGGTGGTGGTCGCGAGGATGTCGCCCGTCTTCATGCGGGAGAAGTAGCCCAGCGGCACGCGCTTGAGGATGGTGCCGATGCGGATGCGCACCTCGGGCGCCACCTCGTAGCCGATGCTCTCCTGCAGACGGTTCTTGCCGTACGAGAACGCGAACCGGGCGGCGATGCACGCGACGATGGCCGCCAGCGACAGCCACACCGCCGACGGGTCGAGCGTCGAGACGCCGCGCGCGTCGTCCACCACCTGCGCGAGCATCCACGCGGCCAGCATCACGGGGGCCGCCGTGGCCCACGTCATGAAGAACGAGCACACGCAGCCCAGGTACAGGTTGCGCCGGTACGGTCCCGTCCACGCGATGATGCGCTTGAGCGCTTTAAGCATCGAGGGCCTCCTTTCGGGAAACGGCAGACCACGCCTTCGCGCACACGTGAGCCTGCCACATGGACGCGTAGAGCGGGCAGGCGGCAAGCAGCCGGTCGTGCGTGCCGTGCGCGACGATGCGCCCGTGATCCACCACCGCGATGTCGTCGGCCGCCGCCACGGTGGACAGGCGGTGCGCGATGACCAGCAGGGTCTTGCCGCGCGTCAGCCGGGCGATGGATTGCTGGATGCGCTCCTCGTTCTCCGGGTCGGTGAAGGCCGTGGCCTCGTCGAGCACCACGATGGGCGCGTCCTTGAGGATGGCGCGGGCGATGGAGATGCGCTGGCGCTCGCCGCCCGACAGCGCGTGCCCCGCCTCGCCGGCCGGCGTGTTGTAGCCATGCGGCAGGCGGCCGATGAAGTCGTCGCAGCAAGCGGCGCGCGCGGCGGCCAGCACCTCGTCGTCGGTGGCGTCGGGCTTGCCCATGCGGATGTTCTCGCGAAGCGAGCAGTCGAACAGGTAGTTGTCCTGCGCCACGAAGCTCACGAGCTGCGACAACTGGTCCAGCGGCATGTCGCGCACGTCCACGCCGCCCACGCGCACGGCGCCCGCGCCCACATCCCAATGCCGCGCGATCAGGCGCGCCAGAGTGGACTTGCCCGAGCCCGACGGCCCCACGAGCGCGCAGAACGACCCGCGCGGCACGCGCAGGCTCACGTCGTGGAGCACCTCCTCCCCGCTCTCGTAGGAGAACGACACGTTCGCCAACTCCACGCCCTCGTCGCGCACGGCCGCGCGCTGCGCAGGCTCCGGCAGCTCGGGCAGGTCGAGAAACTCGCTCGCGTCGGCCACGGCGTACTCCATCGCCTTCGCCTCGTTGAGGAACGATGACAGCTTCATGAGCGGCGCCACCACCGCCAGCGCCAGCACGAACTCCAACCCCAGCTCGGCCGGGGTGACGTCTCCCGCCAGGTACAGCGCCAGCCCGACGGGCAGCACGCCCAGCAGCGTGGTCGGCAGGATGGAGAACGCGAGGTTCATGCTGACCCAGGTGGCCTTGAACCAGCCCAGGGTGAAGTCCTTGAACGAGCGGACGGCGTTGGCGTACTTCTGGTAGGAGTTCGAACCCTGGTTGAACGCCTTGATCACCTGGATGCCCTCCACGTACTCCACCATCACGCTGTTCACATGGTTGCCCTCGGCCATGTAGGCGGCGTACATCCTGTTGTACGCCGCCAGGCCGCTTGCGAACACGACCAGCCCGATGGGCACGGTGACCAGGCACGCAAGCGCGATGCGCCAGTCGATGAGTGCCATCCACACCGCGATGGCAGCCGCCAGCAGCACGTTGCCCGAAAGCTCGGGGATCATGTGCGCCAGCGGCACTTCCACGCCCTCGATGCGATCGACGAACACGTTTTTGATCTGGCCGATGCTTTTCGACGCCGCGGTGCCGAGGGAGGTCTTCATGAGCTTCTCCACCACGTCGTCGCGCAGCGATTCGAGGATGGTGTACGCGGACACGTGCGAGAGCAGCGTCGATGCGCCGAACAGCACCTTCGACGCCACGTAGCCCGCCGCGGCCGCGCCCACCCAAGCCAGCACGGCACCGCCGTCGGGCGCGGGGGCGATCACCTCGTCGATGATGCGGTACACCGCGTAGAACGGCACGAGCCCGGCCGCCACGCTGGCCACCGAGCACAGCAGCGAGACCGCCATCTTCCCCCGGCAGCGGCCGGCGTACGAAAGCAGCACGGCCAGCCACGATGCCTTCGCGGGCGTTTCTGTCACAGGAGCCACCAAAACCACCTTCTCAGTTGGGAATGCGAACGCTCCTGACTATACGGCTCCCAGCAGGCACGTTCCGCTCCATCAAGCCAGCCCTGTTCCAATCAGGTGGGAAGTTATCTAAGACTTACCTCTCTCTACGGCGCGAGACATCCGATAGGCACAACATGCACACCGTCCAAACGCGTGTAAGCGAACCCTCCAGTACCCACCACCACAGCGAGGAAAGCGGGGGCATCGATACCTCCCGCTTCCATCTTTCTAGCGAAACGAATCAAGTTCGCAGCCGCTTCATCCTCTTGATCGGCCCCGAGCTTCACTTCGATAGCGGCATAGCCCCCGTTGTCGAGCTCGATTATCGAATCGATCTCCAAGCCCGAATTGTCACGGTAATGGCACAGCTGACCCCCCAGGCTCTGCGCGTACACATGCAAGTCGCGCGCCGCCATGGTCTCGAAAACGAACCCGAACGTGTTCAAATCGCTCTTGAGCTTATTCGGCCCCGCCTTCAAGCTTGCAGCCGCAAGGGAGGGGTCGGTAACGTGGCGTTTGGGCGTGGTTCGCAGGCGCGTTGCCGAACGCAATTCCGGCCGCCATGCAGGCTGCTCCCATATCATGTAGATGCGCTGCAAATAATCAACGTACGCGAGAACTGTCGATCGCGACAATCCGTTCGCATCGACGCTCGAAACGTCTTTCTGAATGGTGGACATGCTCGTCATGGTGGCCGTATTGCGAGATAAGGAGCGCAGCAGCACCTCAAGCTTGGCAGGCGAGTACCGCACGCCTTCAAACTCCACATCCTTGCCGCCGACGATGCTTTTTATGTATCGCCGCGCGATGAGAGCACCGTCCCCCGGATCAAGGCCAACGGCGCGGGGCCATCCACCGCGAACAGCCAATGCGATGATGTCGTCAAGTTTATGGGAAGAGCGCCCTCGTATCTTTTTCCCGGGATTGTCGAAAAGCTCCTCGAGCGACACTTCGGCCGTCGAGTCGCCCGACTCGAACAGGGTCATCGGCCGCATATCGATGCTGACGATTCGCCCGGTTCCGCTGTGCACGGTGTCCTTGAGAAGCGGTTGCGCCGAACCAGTGAGGATATACCGACCAGGCTCGGGCGCACGATCCACCGAGGCGCGTACCGCATCCCATACGCCTGGCGCAGCCTGCCACTCATCCACAAGGAGCGGATGGTCGCCTTGCAGCACGGAATCCGGATCGAGCCGAGCAAGTCGACGCGTCACGTAGCCATCCGAGGGGTCGGCGATGTACACCTCGTCGACGCTCTGATTGAGTCCTGCCCATGTTTTGCCGCACCACTTCGGCCCACGTATCTCCACGGCACCGAACAACTTGAGGCAACGCGCAAGTTCTGCATCGATAACGCGAGGTCTATACCCCGTGGGTGTGAGCGTCATGGAAATCCCTCCGAAACCGACGGCAATCAAGTATTTCGCAATGAGTATATCATACAAATAGCAAGTTACAAATCAGTCAAAAAGCAACTTGTTATCGCGCTATCGCACGTACCTTGCGCGGTCGCGGCGGTGGACGGTGGGGGTTTGGCCGATCACGGCCTTGAAGGCGGCGGTGAACTTGGAGGGGCTGTCGTAGCCCACGGCCAGGCCGATGTCGGCCACGCGCAGGTCGGTTTCGCGCAGAAGCGCGGCGGCGCGCTCCATCCGGAAGGTGCGCAGGTACGCGTACGGCGGCAGGCCGTACACCCCCTTGAAGCAGGTCTTGAACGCCGTGGGCGGCAGATCGAAGCGGTCGGCCAGCTCGTCGATGGTGTGCTCGACGGTGAGGTCGGACACCATGAAGTCGCGCGCCGCCTTCACCTTCTCCACCTGCGCGCGGTAGAAGTACGGCCGACGCTCGCGCACGGGGCCGGGATCGAGCACCTGCAGGAACAGCAGCAGCTCCAGCACTTTGAGCTGGAAGTACGTCGCGCGGATCTCGTCGGGCACGGAGTACAGCTCGCAGAAGATGTGCTCCGCGCCCGGTGCGTCGTGCATGATGAAGGGGTCGCCGCCGCGGCAGAAGCGATCGCGCAGCGCGCGCAGATCAACCGGGAACCCGCCGAGCGCTTGGGCGATGGAGCGCTCGGCGCGGGCGAGGTCGAAGGACACGGTGATGCCGCGGTAGTGACCCAGCGGCAGGACGAACATGCCGGTATGGCGGGAGCGGTCGTCTATCTTGAGGTCGCCGGACGCCACGTAGGAGTAAGCGCCGCCCGCGACGGGCTGCTCGATGCGCCCCTCGCGGCAGTGGTCGATGCACAGCATGTCCGGGCCGGCCACGAACCCCGAATCGTACGCGTCCAGCCGGAAGTCGTTGAACGAGAGTCCCACGCCGTCGAACACCTGGCAGAAGGCCATGGATCCCTCGCCCGTGTCGTTCTTCACACGGAGCACGGCCCCTCCCGGCCGCTCCTCCACGACGCCTTCGCCACCCGCCATCACGCACGACAGCACATCGCCCGCCTCGCCCATCGATCAGCCCGCCTCCAATTCGTACGCGAAATCGCAGCTGCGGCTGAGGAATTCGCAGTCGTGCGTGACCACGACGATGCAGATGTTCCGTTCAGCCAGCCCTTTCACCAACCGGCTTACCTCAACCATATGCCCGAAGTCAAGCCCGCTCGTCGGCTCGTCCAACAGCAGCACCTCCCGCCCGGCGAGCAGGGCGCAGGCCACGGCCAGCCGCTGCTTCTGGCCGCCGGACAGCGCCATGGGGTGGCACGCCTCCAGATGCTCCAGGTCGAGGGCCGCCAGCACTTCGTCCACGCGAGCCGCGTCGACGCCGCCCGCCGACAGCTCGCACTCCCCGCGCACGCTGTCGCTGAACAGCTGATGGTTCACGTCCTGCATGACGAGCGAGCACCGGCGGCGGCGCGCGCGGGCATCGAGCGGTGCGCCGTCGAAGCGCAGCTCCCCCTCCGTCGCGCGCTCGAGGCCCGCCATCGCGCGCACGAGCGTCGACTTCCCCACGCCGTTCGCGCCCGTCACGCCCACCACCGCGCCGCGCGGGACGTCGAAGCTGACCGGGGCGAACACGCGTCGCTTCTTGCGCAGGCTGGCGAAACCGCGCAGCGACAGCCCGCGCTCGAGCGCACCCGTCGCGCACGCGGGGGCCGCCGGGCACGTCACGGCCATCGCGACGGCGGGGTCGACTGCGCGCAGGCCCAGGCGGGCGCGCTCCTCCTCCGACAGCGCGCGCAAGTCCTCGGGCGAGAACTCGCGCGCGACGCGGCCCCCTTCGATGAGCACCGCGCGATCGATGAGATCGGCCACGAAGTACAGCCGGTGCTCGGCGACGATCACCGTCTTGCCGCGCGCGAGGATGGCGGCGATCTGGTCGTGCAGCACGCGGATCGCGCGCGCGTCGAGGTTCGCGGTGGGCTCGTCCAGCACGTACACGTCGGGGTCCATCACGTCCACCGAGGCGAACACGAGGCTCTGCTTCTCGCCGCCCGACATCTTCGTCACGCCGCGGTCGAGCAGGTGCTCGACGTGCAGCGCCCCCACCGTCGCCCGGATGCGCTCCTCGATCGCGTCGGCGTCGACCCCCGCCGCCTCCAGGCCGAACGCCAGCTCATCGTTGGAGGTGAGGTTGAAGAACTGCGATTTCGGGTTCTGGAACACGCTGCCCACGTGCCGCGCGAGCTCGTGCATGGCGCAGCGCGCCGGATCGAAGCCGCACACCTCCACCTCGCCCGTGCGCTCGACCCCGGGCTCGAATTGCGGGATGAGGCCGTTGATCAGCTTCGTCACCGTGGTCTTTCCCATGCCCGAGCGCCCGCACAGCAGCACGCATTCGCCACGGCGCACGGTGAGGTCCACGCCGTCCAGGATGAGCGCGTCGCCGGCCCCGCGGCAGGACGCATCGCGCTGGCGGACGACGACCGGCGCCTCGTCGCCGCGCGCCGCGGCGCGCCCGCCGCCGCGCGCCTCAGCGCACTGCCGAGCCGCCGCCATCAGTACGCCCCTCCCCACAGCGCCACGACCACGACCGCCGCCGCGGACGCCGCGAGCACCGCCCAATCGGCGGCGTGCATGCGCAGCCGCTCGGTGTCGGTAGAGCGCACCGGGTTCTCGATGCCCCGGCAGGTCGCGGCGCGCGACAGCTCGTCGGCCGTGGTGGTGGCCGACATGATGAGCGGCACCACGAAGCATTCCAGCCGCTCGGAAGCGGGGATGTCGCGCAGGCGCATGGCGTCGCGGATGTGCGCCATCTCGTCTTTGAGCGCCGGGAAGTAGCGCATGGTCACCGTGAGCGGGATGAGCACCACCTGCGGCACGCGCAGGCGCTCGAGCGCGGCCGTCAGACGGTGCACCGAGCATTCGGCCACCAGCAGCGAGCCCACCATGAGGCACAGGAAGATCTTGCGCGAGAACGTGAAGCTGATGGTGAACATGGTGGCTGCAACGCCTCCGACGTGCGGGAACACGAGGTTGAGCACCGCCCACAGCACCGCGTAGCCGCCCGCGAACGCAAGCGCCATCCTCACGTGCCCCGTCAGCGCCTGCAGCAGCGCCACGCCCAGCACGAGGCCCAGCTCAACCGTGAGGCTCTTCGACATGAAGGCCACCACCGACGCCGCCAGCAGCACGCCCATGATGGTGCGCGGGTCGAGGTCGAGCACGCCGGAGCGCGGCGCCCGGCCCAGCACGCGACGATCCTCGAGCGCGTAGGTGGCCTGCATTAGACGAGCCCCGCCTTCTCGAAGTGCTTCTTGAACAGGCAGCGCGCGATATACGCGCCCGCGAGGCCCGCCACGATGGTGACGGCGAACATGGCGATCAGCATCGGCGTCGTGGACAGCGCGTCAAGCGACGCCAGGTAGTCGGCGCCCATACCCTGCTCGGCGATCTGGGAGACGAACGAGTCGTGGAACACCCACAGCGGCAGGGGGCTTCCGCACATGCCCAGGCCGAACACCGCGTACGCCACCGCGTTGCCGAGGAAGCTGCGGTAGCGCGCAACCGCGCGGATGACCTCGGCGACAACGCAAGATGCCGCCATCATGGCCAGGATGAGCGGCGTGAACATGCCCGTCGCGAAGTAGATGAGCGCCACGATGAGCCCCATGATGACGACGGCGCCGGGCTTTTGCACCTTCGCGCACATGAGCATGAACGGGATGCCCGCGAACAACCCGTCGAGCGCCGGCATGAACACCCACAGCGCCGGATGGATGCCACCGCACAGCATGAACACGAACTGGATGACGAAGTAGATGGCCGTGAAGATGCCGATGTTGATGAGGTCGCGGCCCTTGAGCACCTTCCCCTCGCTCGGGGAAGGTGCCGGGCTCGCCGTCGATGCGACGCTGCTTGCCATGAAGGTCTCCTTACTTGTTAGCCAAGGGTTACTTATATCGGAGACAGTATGCGGCAACGGGGCAGACGGTTCTAGTCCGATCGGGCAGCGCTGTTCCATTCGGACGGGAAACTTTCGCGCGTCATGGTGCGCGCCTGCTCAAGCCACGTGCGGCGGTCGGCCGGCGTGCTGTCGGCAACGACGCGGAACATAACCCGATCGAACGTGGTCACGCCGCAGAAGTCGCAGATGCAGTCGCGCCACAGCCGCTGCAGCGGATCGCCGAAAGCTTCGAGCTCGCGCGCTTCCGGCGTGTTCGACGTGTTGAACACGAGCACCGCGCGGGCTTTCAGCAGGCCGATGGGCAGGCCGCCGCCGGAATCGCCCTCGGCGAACCCGTAGGCCACGCCCTCCCGCAGCACGCGGTCGACCCATCCCTTGAGGATGGCGGGCGGCTGCCCCCACCAGTTGGGATGCACGACGACGATGCCGTCGGCCTCCTTGATCTCGCGTTGGTGCAGGGCCGTCAGATCGTCGGCCGGCACATCGCTGACCAGCTCGGACGGGGGAATCACCGGGTTGAAGCCCTCCGCGTGCAAATCGTGGAACGCCACCGCATGGCCGTCCTCCTCCAGCGTTTGCACCACGGTCTGGGCGATGGCCGCGTTGAAGCTGCCGTCGTAGGGATGCCCCAGGATGACCGAAACGTTCATGCCGTCCTCCGGTAGATGGCGCAGTTGTTGGGGGTTTCGTACAGGTCCACCTGGGACACGGGGAAACCCTGCTCCGTCAGCCGGTCGCAGACGTAGCGCGCCAGGTTTTCGGCGGTGGTGCGGAAGGGCAGGACGGTCAGGCTGAAGCCCTCGGCCTCGAGGGCGGCCAGCGTCGTCGCGGCCAGCGAGCCCTCTTCCACGAGGAAGGTGTGGTCCAGCTCTTCGGCCAGGTCGCGCACCGCGCGCTTGAACACGCCGAAATCAACCACCATGTCCTTCATCGTGCCGTCGGCTTGCAGGTCGGCGACCTCGAGGTACACCACCGCTCTCCACCGGTGGCCGTGCAGGTTCTCGCACTTGCCGTAGTAATCGGTCAGGAAGTGGGCCGAGTCGAAGCTGGCCTCGGTTTTCAATCCGTACATGATGGCTCCTTTGCATGGCCGCTGTGTTCGCCGTCATGATAGCACACTCCCACGGTCGCACCCCACCTGTG
>NZ_DBFEGU010000303.1:0-1147 GCF_048329335.1 Eggerthella sp.
CACAACGTTATAGCCAGGCGAGGTGCGTCGAGCCGCCGGGCGGTTGGGATCCGTTCGGTCGGTAAGACAGAGGGCAGGCAAGGATTCCCAAATTCCCCTTGACTGCCGGCACCGGGAGGCAGATCATTTTTTCACTGCCGCACGGCGAAGCCGTGCCGATGCGGCCGATGCCGTTCGGTCATCGGGGGATGCCGTCCGCATCTGCGAGGATGTGCAGGAGCTCCTCGGCGTGCCATTGCATGTCCTCCGGTGTTTCGAGCGAAGGGTTGCTGCGCGTCATCTGGTCGATCTCGGCCAAGAGGGGTACGATCCTTCCCGGTGCCACTCGGCCGAGTCTTTGTAGGGATGTTTGGGAGAGCTTTGAGACGTCGAAGCACCAGGTTGTGCCGCCCGCAGGGCGGTTGTCCAAGGTATCGCGCAGCGATTCCGGCATCCCGCCCTCGTGGCGGGCGTCCGAGGAGCCGCGGAGCGGCGTACGCTTTTCCACAATGCGGCGGCAATAGGACAGGAGAGATCTCACAGGTTGAAGGATTTTAGATGTTTTACGCTCTTTAAGATCGGTTAGTGCGCAAAAACCCTGATCACTAGCTTCGTTTTCAAGCCCCATGGCCTTCGTCCTTTTTTCTGGTGCGCTTTTCTCCACATGGTTATCCACTTTCGGCGCTTGCGCCGCGAGCGCCGCATGCTCGCGAGCGCGCTGGCGCTCGCGGCGCTTCTGGCGCGCCGACTTGCTGTAGTGCGCGTATCCCTCGTAGTTGTAGTACACGTTATGGAAGGGCTTGCGCTCAACTGTTCTCTGGAGCTCTCCATGCCAATTGGACGCATAGCAGCACGCGATCCCGAGGATGTCGCGCAGCTTGTCCCACTTCACGATGTACTTGTTCGATTGACGCGATCCGTCCTCGGCCCTGCCCCCCGTGCGGACGCGCTTGAGGACGCCCAGGCGCTCGAGCTCCGCGCGGATCGAGTGCGCCGACCTCGGCGATACGCGCGCCGCACGCGCCAGGCCGTCGTAGCTGCAGTAGAGCACGCCGCTCGACGTGGCGAGCCCCACGATCGCGCGGATGACCTTGCGGCGCGCGCCCGTGACCTTGTACCCGCCGTCCTCGCGCGGGACGTTGTTCAGCTCGTCGAGGCGCGCGAGGAT
>NZ_DBFEGU010000304.1:0-1271 GCF_048329335.1 Eggerthella sp.
CCATCCGACAGCCCGCGCGTGCGCTGCAGCGCCAGCAGCACGCCGGGCAGCACGCCAGACGATCCAGCCGTGGGCGCGGCCACGATGCGACCCATCGACGCGTTCGTCTCCAGCACCGCCATCGCGTAGGCGATGGCGCACGACAGCTGGTCGTCGCACAGCTCGCCGTCGCGCTCGCGCAGATCGGCCAGCTTGCGCGCTTCGCCGCCTATGAGGCCGCCCATGGAAGGCAGCGCTTCGTCGATGGGGCGCTGCGCGGCGCATTTCATCACGTCCAGCGTCTCGTGCAAATACGCGAGGGAGCGGTCGGCGTACCCCAAGCTCTCGGCCAGCGCCGCCTCGCGGGCGAGAAACGCCTCCGATAGCGTCGTGCCGTGCTTTTCGCACCATGCCAGAAGCGCGGCTCCGGTGCCGAAGTCCGCCTCGGCGAACCGCTGCAGCGCCTCCTCCGCGTCGGGCGCGTCAACGGACCCGCAGCCGGGGCGCGCGTCGCCGGGAATGACGCGCACGTCCAGGATGGCGGGGTGGTCCTCGATGGCGGCCTTCGCGGCGCCGTCCACCTCTTGGTCGGTTTCCAGCACGGTGTAGGCGATGTCGCCTTTGCGCTCGCGGTACATGCGCGTGGTGGCGATGTTCACGCCTTCGTCGCTGATGCTCTGCGCGATGTGCGCCAGCACGCCGGTCTCGTCGCGCTGGCGCACGACGATGCTCGTGCTCTCGCCGGTGATGCGCACGTCGATGTCGTCGATCTTGCGGATGACGGCCGCTCCGCCTCCGATGCTCTCGCCGCGCACGCTCATCGCGTTGCCCGCGGCGTCCACGATGTGCATGTCGATGGTGTTGGGATGGTCGTATTCCGCGTCGGGAAGCGTGACGAACGAGAACGCGAGTCCCGCATCCCCCGCAAGCTGAAACGAGTCGCGGATGCGCAGGTCGTCGGCGGCCAGCCCCAGCATGCCCGCCACGAGGGCCTTGTCGGTTCCGTGCCCGGTCAGCGTGTGCGCGAACGACCCCAGCAGCCTGAACTCCACCGTCTTCGGCTCGGCCAGGCACAGCCGTCGAGCCATGTAGGCGATACGCAGCGCGCCCGCCGTGTGCGAGCTCGAAGGACCCACCATGATGGGGCCGATGACGTCGGAGAGGCCGAGAGTTTTCATAGATGCTCCTCGATTGACGGGTAGGGAAGGGGGCGGGCGCGGGGATGGTGCGCGCCTATGGTATCACGGACTGTCGCAGCCGTCTCGTGCGCTCTTTCTGGCTCTTTCGTGACG
>NZ_DBFEGU010000305.1:0-4228 GCF_048329335.1 Eggerthella sp.
GTGGTGCGTTCGGGGTGGATGGCACGGCTCGAGGAGGAAGGCGCGGCGGGCACGGCGCGAGCCGCGAACGTGCTGAAGGCCGTCCGGCTCGTCGATCGCCTCGAAACCGAGCGCCACCTGGGGCTGGCCTCCACGGCGCGCGCGCTGGCCGACGAGCTGGCCGTAGGATTGAAGGAGGCGCCCGGCGCGTTGTCGGGAGCCGGCGGCGACGTGGTGAAGATCATGACCATCCATGCTTCGAAGGGGCTGGAGTTCCCCGTCGTGGCGTTGGCCGACTTCGCCGACGCGCGCGCGGGAAGCGGCAAGCTTCTGGTGGAGACGTGCGGTGCCATCGCGCGCGCCTCGTTGGCGCCCGCAGCGTCGTTGGAGGCGTTTCCCCAGCTGGCGAAGCGCTCGGGCGCGGCTGCGGCCGGCGACGGCGAGGATGATGCCGATCTGCTGGCCGCTCGCCGTCTCGTAGAAGGGGAGGATGGGCCCGCGTGCGCTCTCGGCGCTTCGTCGTGCACGCAGGCGGCCTACCGCGCCCAGCTCGCGCGCCGTGCGGCCGACGAGGAGCTGGCCGAAGCGCGTCGCAAGCTCTACGTGGGCCTCACGCGTGCCAGCGAGGCGCTTGTGGTGGCGATGGACGCGAAAGCTCCCTCGGCGGGCAAGCCTCCGGCGTACGCCCCGCTCGTCGACGATATCCGCAGCGCGCTGTGCGGCGACGGCGATTTTCCCGAGGGCGTTGCCGAGCTTCCCTACGGCGGCACCGCGCCGGCCCGCTTCGAGCGCATCCTCGTGCAGCCGCCGGAGCCGCGCGCCGAGGAGGGTGTCGAGCCTGCGCCCGAACCGCGGCTGTTCTTCGTGCCCGTCGTGGACGACGCTTCGCGGTCGACGCTCTTCGCGGGAGGTTCGGCGCGCGACGATGCGTTCTCGTACTCGTCGATCGCCCCGAACCCGGTTCCGGCTCCGGCGGGCGAGGGCGCGCCTTTCGCCGCGGACGCGGACAAGGCGACGGATCTGGGCAGCGCCTTCCATCGGGCTGCGCAGCTGGCCGTCGAGACGGGAAGGGTTCCCGACGCTGCGCGCCTCGGCGTGCTCTCCGAGGCGTACGCTCTATCGACGGGACAGCGCGCGCGGCTGGCCGATGCCTGCGAGCGCTGGTTCTCCAGCGCGACGTACGCCGAAACGCTGCAGTGGGGGCTGCGGCGCGCCGAGGTGCCGTTCTTCGTGCCGATATCCGATGCGTTCGTGGAAGGGGAGATCGATCTTCTCTGCACCGACGACGCGCAGCTTGCGGGCGCTCGTGCGCTCGTGGTGGACTATAAGACCGGCGGTTCGGACGGCGAGGCGCCGGAAGCGCTGTGCTCCAAGCACCTCCTGCAGGCGCAATGCTACGCCTATGCACTGCTGCGGCAGGGCTGCGTCGAGGTGGAGCTGCGCTTCGCGCGCGTCGAGCGCGAGGATTCGGCGGGGGACATGCAAACCGTGACCTACCGCTTCACTGCCGAAGATCTCGACGGGCTGGCCGTCCGCATCCTAAGCGCCCGAAGGGCGTAGCGTTTTTCGCTGCGGGCCACCCGCTTCCGATGCGCCTTGACAGCATGAGTCCATCGCGTAGAATGTAATCGTCCGATTACATTCTACGCGAAATAAAACACCCCCCCCATCAGGTATAATAAGGAAAGTTCGGCCAGAATTATTATTCTCTCAGCAAAAAGGTCATAAATCACGACTGAACATTGTTCAAGGCATTTGCTAGGATGATTGACGGGCAGGGGCGCGGTGTGATGGAGTGCGTAGCGAGTATTGTCAACACCCGCGCCCCTCGAGGCGTTTCCGGGGCTTACGCCCTGCGCCTGCCGTAGCGCTCGTAGGCCTGCGTCACCTGCAGCTCGTACTCCTTGCGAGTGCCCTTGACCACCGTGTCCAGGATGAGGCCGCTGGCGAATGCGAGGATGCCGACGAACACGAGGGCCACGGCCAGCAATGCGGAGGGCAGGCGCGGTACGAGGCCCGTCGCGGCGAACTCCCAGATGACGGGGATGCCGGCGATGAGGCCCAACAAGCAGAACAGAAGCGCGAGCCAGCTGAACAGCGCGAGCGGGCGATAGTCCTTGAACAGCGACATGATCATGGCCAGCACCTTCATGCCGTCCGAGAACGTGTTGAGCTTGCTCTCCGATCCTTCGGGGCGGTCGCGGTAGTCGATCGGCACCTCGGCGATGCGCCAGCGCTTGTCGACGGCATGGATGGAAAGCTCCGTCTCGATCTCGAACCCGGGCGAGAGCACCGGCATGGTCTTGGCGAACACGGCGTTGAAGGCTCGATAGCCGGTCATGACGTCGGAGAACTCGAAGCCGTAGATCCATTTGATGAGCGTGCGCACGAGGTCGTTGCCGAAGCCGTGGAACGCGCGGTCGTTCTCCTCGCCGTAGGTGCCGTTGGACAGGCGGTCGCCCACGCTCATGTCGGCCTCGTCGGCCATGAGCGGCGCCAGGAGCTCCGGCGCGGCCTCGGCGGGGTACGTGTCGTCGCCGTCCACCATGACGTAGTAGTCGGCGTCGATGTCGCGCAGCATCTGGCGCACCACGTTGCCCTTGCCCTGGCGGCGTTCGGCCCGCACCACGGCGCCGTGCTCGGCCGCGATGGAAGCGGTGCCGTCGGAGGAGTTGTTGTCGTAGACGTACACGGTCGCTTCGGGCAGCACGCGCCTGAAGTCGTCGACCACCTTGCCGATGGTTACGGCCTCGTTGTAGCAGGGGATGAGCACGGCGACGGTGCCGCTCTGGGCGCGCGGCGTATCGATCTTCTGATCCACGAATCACTCCTCGGTTCTGTATAGGTGAGGTTCATCCTACTCGAAACGTCGGGCTTGCGCCAGACGGCTCCGTTGTTTTCCAGATGAAACCCGGTAAGGAAGCCGTTTTCGACCGGTAATATTGTGCCCGGCGCCTCCTGCTACAATGAAGAACGCCCGCTACGACTGGAAGAGGGGCGTCCTCCCTATGGAACTGATTACCCGCTCGCGCGAGCGGCGGCGCATCGCCATCATCGTGGTCGCGCTCGTCCTTGCGCTTCTGATCGCGCTCGCGTACACGATCGTCTCGTCGCGTCAGGCGACGGCGGCCGCGGTGGAAACCATGAGCGAAGTGTACTTGCAAGAGCTCAGCAACCAGGTCATCTCCCATTTCAACACCGGCATCGACGGCAAGTTCTGCCAGCTGGAAACCGTGGGCAGCTCGCTTGAGCTGTACGACCCGGAGAATCTCGACGAGGTGAGGGATTTCCTCGCCTGCATGGAGGCGGACGATGACGAGTACGCCTACCTTGCGCTGCGTGGCAGCGACGGGCTCTACTACACGTCGTGGGGCTCGGACGCCGCCTCGGATGAGGAGCTTGCCGCCCGCAGCGAGCTGGGGCTGTCGTATCGGGACGCGCACGGCCACGACGTGATGCTATACAACGGAACCATCGCGCTCGTGGATTCCTTCGAGCCCGTTACCTGCGGAGGCGTCACGTTCACCGCCGTCGTCGCCGGGTTCGGCGTCGACACCGTTTCCGGGAAGCTCAACCTCGATCTGGTCAATGGCAGCGCGCGGTCGAGCGTCATCGGCTTCGACGGCACTTGCATCGCAGGATGCGATGCCGAGGGGCTGTGCAACGGCGAGAACCTGTTCGACGCGTTGGAATCGAGCGCTCGCCTCGACAAGGGGTACAGCATGGACCAGGTGCGAGAAGCCGTGGAGAACGGGGAGACGTTCCTGCTTCCCTTCTGGTGCGGGGGCCATCACGAGTACCTGTACTTTCGGCCGATGAGCAATCAAGACTGGTATCTGTGTACCGCCATGCCCTACGGCGTGGTGGACGAGGACGTGGCGGGACTCAGCTGGGTGCTCATGCAGAACGCCGTTCTCATGGCGACCATGATCATCGCGGTCATAGCCATCTTCTTCTCGATCTACTATCAGCTGGTCAAGCGCAACACGCGTCTGCTGTCGGACGAGAAGAACCGCGCCGAGCGCGCTTCCGAGGAAGCGCGGCGCGCCAGTTTGGCGAAAAGCGAGTTCCTCTCGCGCATGTCGCACGAGATTCGTACGCCGATGAACGGCATCATGGGCATGACCGCCATCGCGCTCGAGAATGCGCACGACGAGGAGAAGGCGCGAGCCTGCCTCGAGAAGATCGACGTGACGTCCGAGCATCTCATGGCGCTCATCAACGACATCCTCGACATGAGCAAGATCGA
>NZ_DBFEGU010000306.1:0-1064 GCF_048329335.1 Eggerthella sp.
GCGCGCCGTCCGTGGCCCAGCCGCGCTCGACGGCTTCGGCCAGCGTGCGTTCGTCGATGTCGACAGCCAGCACCCGCGTGTCGGGATACGCCGCGCGCACAGCGGCGGCGAACGAGGCGCCCACCAGTCCGAAACCTACCACCGCTATACGGCGAAACGCCTGATCAGGTTGCGTTGTATGCTGGTGTGCCATGAAACGGGAGCGCCTTTCTAGCATAGGGGTTCATTCCGTGTTCCGCAAGCTCCCGCTGCGCGGTCTCCTGCGGGTTTCATTCTAGCATTATTCGGCACGTCCGATGGCCTGGTGGAGCGCCGCCACTTCTTCGGCATCGAGCGCGCGCCACGCCCCGCGCGGCAGATCGCCCAGATCGAGCGGGCCGAACGAATCGCGATGAAGCGCCAGCACCGGATGGCCGACGGCGGCCAGCATGCGCTTCACCTGGCGCTTGCGACCTTCGCGGATGCCCAAGCGCACGATAGAGCGCCGCGTCGCGCGCCCTTCGCACACGGCCGCATACTCCTTCGAGGAGCGCGGCGGCACGGCGGCGGGAATCTCCAGCAGACGCTCGGCATGGCGAGCCGCCCCGCCCTCCACCATGCGCACGTCGGCCGGCTGCGTCGGGCCGTCGTCCAGCTCGATGCCGCGCCGCAGAAGCGCCAGATCGCGCTCGGTCGGACGACCCTCGACGCAGGCCAGGTAGCGCTTCGTCACATGATGCTTCGGATGCAGCAGGCCGTTGCCCAGCTCGCCGTCGGTGGAGAACAGCAGCAGGCCCGTCGTATCGAAGTCCAGCCGCCCGATGGGGAACAGCCCCGGATAGCGCTCGGTCGGCACGAGCTCGGCCACGGTACGCCGTCCCTGCGGATCGGACATGGTGGTGACGAACCCGGCCGGCTTGTGCAACATGATGGTGACGGGCCCGTCGGCCAAGCGCACGACCGCGCCGTCCACCGCTACCTCGTCCACGAGCGGATCCACCTTGCTTCCCAGCTCGGTCACCACCTTGCCGTTCACGGTCACGCGCCCCGCCGTCATAAGGTTCTCCGACCCCCGCCGGCTAGCC
>NZ_DBFEGU010000307.1:0-13838 GCF_048329335.1 Eggerthella sp.
GGGCAGCGGCGGGCGCTACGACAACATGATCGGCTCGTACGGCGAGAGCCGCCCGGCCGCCGGCTTCGCGTTCTCGTTGGAGCAGGCCATGGCCGCGGCCGCCGCCGCCGAGCGCTCGGTCGACGACGAAGCCGCGCGCCCGCTGCGCATCGCGGTGCCGAAGGGCTCGCTCAACGCCGACACGGTTGCCGCGCTCGAGGCCGCGGGCCTCGATACGACCGGGCTCGACGACCCCGGCCGTCAGCTCATCATCCGCAACCCCGGCGTCGAGTACGTCATCGTGCGGCCCACCGACGCGCCCGCGTTCGTGTCGCTGGGCGCGGCCGACTGCGGCATCTGCGGGAAGGACTCGCTGCTGGAAGCGCAGTCCGACGTCGTCGAGCTGGTCGACCTCGGATACGGCGCATGCCGCTTCGTGGTGGCCGAGCCCGCCGGTGCGGCCGAGGCCACAGGCGAGCACTACCGCCGCCTGGGATCGCTGCGCATCGCCACGAAGTACCCCAACATCACGCGCGCCCACTACGCGAAGACGGGCACGCAGGTGGAAATCGTGAAGCTGCACGGCAACATCGAGCTGGCGCCCCTCACGGGCATGGCCGAGCGCATCGTCGACATCACGGCCACCGGCACCACGCTCAAGGAGAACGACCTCGTGGTGGTGGACGAAGTCCTTTCGTCGACCGCGCGCTTCTTCTCGAACACCTGCGCGTTCCGCACGGACGCGCGTATCGTACAATTGGCGAATACGCTGCAGCGGAACGCGGAAGCCTCCGCGAGCCCGGCCGGCGAGGAAAAGGAGTAGCCCATGCGCCGCATCATCTTGCAACCTGGCGAGCAGTTCACCAACGCCCACCTCAAGCGCACCGGCGCGTTCAACGCCCAGGCCCTGACGGCGGCCACCGCCATCATCGAGGGCGTGCGCGAGCGCGGCGACGAGGCCCTGCGCGCCTACACCGAGCAGTTCGACGGCGTGCGCGTGGAGGAGTTCCGCGTGTCGCAGGCGGCTATCGCAGAAGCCATCGTGAACGTCGACGACAAGACGGCGCGCGCCCTGCGTCAGGCCGCCGCACAGATCCGCGACTTCCACGAGCGCCAGAAGCAGCAGAGCTGGTTCACCGTGCGCGAGGACGGCGCGCTCGTGGGCTCGAAGGTGGAGCCGCTGGAATCCGTGGGCATCTACGTGCCGGGCGGGCGCGCGCTGTACCCGTCGTCGGTGCTGATGAACGCGCTGCCGGCCGCCGTGGCCGGCGTGAAGCGCATCGTATGCGTGACGCCGCCGACGGCCGACGGAACGCTGGATCCGGCCATTTTGGAGGCGTGCCGCATCTCGGGCGTCACCGAAATCTACGCGGTGGGCGGCGCGCAGGCCATCGCCGCGCTGGCGTACGGCACCGAGTCCATCGCGCCCGTGGCCAAGATCACCGGACCCGGCAACGCCTACGTGGCGGCGGCGAAGAAGGTGGTGTCGGGCGATGTGGGCATCGACATGATCGCCGGCCCGTCCGAGGTGTGCGTCGTGGCCGACTCCACGGCCGATCCGGCGCTCGTGGCCATCGACCTCATGGCGCAGGCCGAGCACGACCCGCTGGCCGCCTGCTACCTGGTTACGTTCGATGCGGCCTACGCCGACGAGGTGGAGCGCATGGTTGAGCGCCACCTCAAGTCGTCCACACGCGCCGAGATCACGGCGGCATCGCTGGCCGACCAGGGCCTCATCGTCGTGTGCGACAGCATGCCGCAAGCCATCGAGGCCGTGAACGCCATCGCGCCCGAACACCTCGAGCTGCACGTCGACCACGCCTTCGACCTCTTGGGCGCCATCCGCAACGCGGGCGCCATCTTCCTGGGCGCCTGGACGCCCGAGGCCGTGGGCGACTACGCCGCCGGCCCGAACCACACGCTGCCCACGGGCGGCACGGCGCGCTACGCCTCGCCGTTGTCGGTGGACGAGTTCGTGAAGAAGTCGAGCGTCATCCAGTATTCGTCGCAGGCGCTCGCCCGCGATGCCGACATGGTAACCACCATCGCGCGCCACGAGGGCCTGTGGGCGCACGCCATGAGCGTGGAGATGCGCAAGAACCTGCTCGACACGGGCAACGTGTATGGGATCGAGGGCGGCGACGGAGCGGGCCGCGCGGCCGGAGACGGGGGTGCCGATGCGTAGCGTGTGCGCGGCCGCGCCCCAGCTGGCGGGCGTGGTGCCCTACGATCCGAAGTATTTGCCCGTCACCGCCGTCCTCTCGGCGAACGAGAACCCGCACGACGTCGACGACGAGATCCGCCGCGACATCATGCGCGAGGTGAAGCGCCTGCCCCTCAACCGCTACCCGGACCCGCTGGCCAACGACCTGCGCGACATGATCGCCGAAGCGAACGGGCTCGACCGCGACCAGGTGCTGGTGGGCAACGGGGGCGACGAGCTCTTGTTCAACCTGGCGCTGGCGTGGGGCGGGCCGGGGCGCACGTTCCTCAACCTGCCGCCCACGTTCTCGGTGTACGACGCGAACGCCCGCCTCACGAACACGTCGGTGGTGGACGTGCCGCGCCGCGCCGACTTCTCCATCGACGAGGAGGCCGTGCTGGCGCGCGTCGCCGAGGGCGGTATCGACTACCTGGTGGTGACCAGCCCGAACAACCCCACGGGGCAGCTTGCCAGCGAGACGTTCATCCTCCGGCTGCTCGACGCCACCGATGCGCTCGTGATGGTGGACGAGGCTTACTTCGAGTTCTCGCGCCAGACGATGCGCCCGTATCTGGCGCAGCACAAGAACCTCGTCATCCTGCGCACGTTCTCGAAGGCGTTCAGCCTGGCCGGGGCGCGTATGGGCTACATCCTGGGAGACGCCGAGGTCGTGCGCGAGTTCGTCAAGGTGCGCCAGCCGTATTCGGTGGACGCCGTCTCGCAGGCCGTTGCGCGCGTGGTGTACGCGAACCGCGCGAAGTTCGAGCGCGGCATCCTGGCCGTCATCGAGGAGCGCGCCCGCCTGATCGAGGGACTGAAGAGGATTCCCGGCGTGAAGCCCTTCCCGTCGGATGCGAACTACGTGCTGTTCCGCGTGGAGAACGCGCCCGTCATCTGGGAGGCGCTGTACGAGCGCGGTGTGCTTGTGCGCGATTTCTCGCGTGCGGCGCATCTGGAGAACTGCCTGCGCGTGACCGTGGGCGCCTCCGAGGAGAACGACGCGTTTTTGCGCGCGCTGCGCGATGCGGTGATGGGCAAGTGCGATTTGAAGGTTCCGTCGACCTGACGGCCGACGGAACGAGCCGACGGCTGCGACGCGAAGCTAGTCCCCGTAGGGGGCGGCTTCCCGTGGTGCCCGATCTCGCGGCGAGGTCGAGGACTCGCGTACCGAAGTATCCCCTACGGGGACTTCCTTCGGGGCGCGCTTCGTCCTCGCCCTCCCCACGATCTCGGGCACCACGGAAACCCTCGCTGACGTTGCTGGACCAGCGATAAAGAAAGGCCAACCATGAACCAGAGAACCGCCGAAATCGTCCGCACGACGAACGAGACGGACATCCGCGTCGCGGTGAACCTCGACGGCGCGGGTGCGACCGACATCGAGACGGGCGTGCCGTTCTTCGACCATATGCTGACGGCCTTCGGAAGGCATAGCCTGATCGACCTCGACGTGCGCGCAAAAGGCGATATCGAGGTGGACGCGCACCACACCGTGGAGGACGCGGGCATCGTGCTGGGCCAAGCCGTTGCGCGTGCGCTCGGCGACAAGCGCGGCATCGCGCGGTTCGGGTCGCTTTCGCTTCCCATGGACGAGGCTCTCGTGCTGGCGGCCGTGGACATATCGGGGCGCGGCCAGCTGCACTGGGCCGTGGACGTGCCCTGCGTCATGCTGGGCACGTTCGACGCGTCGCTGGCCAAGGAATTCTTCATCGCCTTCGCCGCGAACGCGGGACTTACGCTGCACGTGCGCAGCCTGGCTGGCGAGAACGCGCACCATATCGTGGAGGCGTCGTTCAAGGCCGCAGCGCGCGCCTTGCGCCAGGCCGTCGAGCTCGACCCCCGCATCGGCGATGCGCTGCCTTCGACGAAGGGCGCGCTATGATCGCCGTGGTCGACTATCATAAGGGCAACCTCAAAAGCGTCGAGCGCGGTCTGGTCGCGGCGGGCGCCGAGGTGCTCGTCACGAGCGATCCCGCCGCCATCGCCAAAGCCGATGCCATCGTGCTGCCCGGCGTTGGCGCGTTCGCCGACGCGGCCGCCACCATGCGCGAGCTCGGCCAGATGGACGCCATCCGCGAGCGCATAGCCGCCGGCGTGCCGTTCCTCGGCATCTGCCTGGGAATGCACCTCCTGTTCGAAGAAGGCGTCGAAGGCGCGCCGCGCGAGGACGACGAAACCTCGACCCACAACGCCCGCGGCCTGGCAGTGCTGCCGGGCGTGGTAACCAAGATGCCGAAACAGGATGAACACTCCCTCTCCTACAAGGTGCCACATGTAGGTTGGAACACCGTGCATTTCGGAGACGGCAGCGAGGGGTTCGGCGGCGCCCACCAAGCGAGTTCCGCACGAGCCGGACAGTCCTGTGGACTGTCCGAGCGAGCAGGACTGTCTGAGCGACTGGGCGTTGCCGAGCTCCTCGCGGACAGGTTTCAGGAATGCCCCCTGTTCGAAGGCATACCGTCGGGCACTTACTTCTACTTCACGCATGGCTACATCGCGCCGTCGGGTCCCTTCGTCGTCGGCGAGACGACGCACAGCGTGACGTTCCCGAGCGCCGTCCAGTACGGCGAGGCGGCGTACGGCGTGCAGTTCCATCCCGAGAAAAGCTCGGATGCGGGCGCGCGTCTGCTGCAGAACTTCGTGTCCATCGTGAAAGGGGCGTGAGCGCCATGTACCTGCTTCCAGCCATCGACATTCTGGGCGGCAAGGCCGTCCGCCTCGCCAAAGGCGACTACGACCGCGTGACCGTGTACCACGACGACCCCGCCGCGCAGGCGCAGCTGTTCGAAGAGCAGGGCGCGACGTGGCTGCACGTGGTGGACCTCGACGGCGCGCGTTCGGGCATCCCTGAGAATATCGCCATCGTCGAGCGCATCATGCGCAAGACCCTGCTCAAGGTGGAGGTGGGCGGCGGCGTGCGCTCGCTCGACACCATCGCGCGCCTGGCGGACGCGGGCGTGTCGCGCGTGGTGCTGGGCACGTCGCTCGTGGCCGACCCCGACTTCGCCGAGGCCGCCATCGCGCAGTACGGCAAGCTGCTGTGCGCGGGCATCGACGCGAAGGGCGGCGAGGTGGCCGTGGCCGGGTGGCGCGAGGGCGCTGGCGTGGCCGCCGAGGAGCTGGCGCGCGACATGTCGGCGCTCGGGTTCCGGCACCTCGTGTACACCGATATCGCGCGCGACGGCATGCAGACCGGCATCGAGGCCGCGGCGTACGTGCGCATGGCCGAGGCGTTCGGACATCCGGTGATCGCATCGGGCGGCGTGGCCGGCGTGGACGACATCGTGCGTTTGGGCGAGGTGGCCGGCAGCATCGAGGGCGTCATCGCGGGACGCGCCGTGTACGAGGGCGCGCTGTCGGTGCAGGAGGGCGTGCGCGCCTGCGACGAGGCCACGCGCCGAGCCGAGGCCGCCGCCGTCCAGGCGAACCCTTGTGGAATGTGAGTCCAACATGTTTGGTAAGGTCAGCGAGCGGGTTCTTCGCGAGCGCGATTGCCGCGAAGGCTCGACGAAGCGTGCCTTGGGCACGTGAGGAGAACCTGGAGCGGCAAGCGTGCCGCGAAGTACCCGCGCAGCGTCGGCACGTCCGTCGTTGCGTTAGCAACGACGGAAGGAGCGAGATGCTAGCGAAACGCGTGATACCTTGCATGGACGTGAAGGACGGTCGCGTGGTCAAGGGCGTGAACTTCGTGAACCTGCGCGACGCGGGCGATCCCATCGAGCTCGCGCAGCGCTACGACGAGGAGCGCGCCGACGAGGTGATCTTCCTCGACATCACGGCCACGAGCGACGACCGCGCCACCACGGTCGACCTTGCCAGCCGCGCCAGCGAGCAACTGCATCTGCCGTACTGCGTGGGCGGTGGTTTCCGCAGCGTGGCCGACATTCGCACGATGATCGCGGCCGGCGCTGACAAGGTGTCGGTGAACTCGGCCGCCGTGGCCGATCCGTCGCTCATCACGAGCGCCGCCGCGGCGTTCGGCTCGCAGGCCATCCTCTGCGCCATCGACGCGAAGCAGGTGACGGGCAACCCGAACAAATGGGAGGTCTACGTTGCGGGCGGGCGCAAGGCCACGGGCATCGACGCGGTCGCCTGGGCGCAGGAGGCGGCCCGGTGCGGGGCGGGGGAGATCCTGCTCACCAGCATGGATCGCGACGGCAGCCGCGACGGCTTCGACTGCGCGCTCACTCGCGCCGTCGCGCGTGCGGTGGACATCCCGGTCATCGCCTCGGGCGGGGTGGGCAAGCTCGAGCACTTCGCCCAAGGCGTCATCGAGGGCGAGGCCGATGCCGTGCTGGCTGCAAGCGTCTTCCACTTCGGCGAGCTTTCCGTCCGTCAAGTGAAGGAGCATATGCGCGCCCAGGGTATCCCCGTGCGGCTGTAGGGGTGGGGCGGCCCTCGTTTCCGGAGCGAACGCGACGACGGGTCGCTCGACCGCGATCCTCCATCGCGTCAAGGGGTCGCACGGCCGAGCCTTCCGTGCAGCTGAAAGCGCTGCGACTGGCGAAAAAGCATCGAATTCGGAAGTTTCTAGCTGGGTCGCAAGCTCGTCGGAGGCTCTTTTTGCGCATAGAGCCTGGTTGCTGGCTTGCTCCTTTCCGCTCCCGGGCGCCGCATGCGCTTGAAACGGGCGATGTCTTCCGAATTCGATGGCTTTTCGCCATTCAGAACGCCGTAGGCCGCACAGGTGGAGGAGCGATCCGGTTTTCGGACGATCCGACGGCATGGTTTGGGATCGTCCCGAGGACGTTCACGCGCCGGCCTTCCGCCTTCGCAGGAGAGAAGCGAGGGGCGGATGCAGGCTGCGGTTGCGCAAGCAGCCGCAGTACATCGATCGAGTGAGGATTATAGGTATGAACATTCCTGGCATCGCTTACAACGCCGACGGGCTCGTTCCCTGCATCGTGCAGGATGCAGACACGCTCGAGGTGCTCATGATGGCGTGGATGAGCGAGGAGTCGCTTGCGCTCACGCTCGAGCGCGGCGAGACGGTGTTCTGGAGCCGCAGCCGCCGGGAGCTATGGCACAAGGGCGCCACCTCGGGCAACGTGCAGAAGCTCGTGGAGCTGCGTTACGACTGCGATGCCGACACGCTGCTCGCGCTCGTTCATCCGGCGGGTCCGGCCTGCCATACCGGCGAGCGCACCTGCTTCTACCGCGCGTTCCCCCGCTAGCCGCCTCTCGCTCGGAACGCTCAGTGCAGCGAGGCCCGAGGATTCCGCTTATGTTGAGCCGTTGCATCATAGGGGTTGTGAGGATGCCGATCGTGCCTCATAATATTGCGTTCGATTACGGGATGGTTTAGAAGGGGACGCGAGTGACTGACAAGTCGACGGCAGGCCGTGACGGGGAAGCGGGCTCGACCGGCTTCGCTCGGGTTTCCATTGAAGCCCCGCGCATCGATGCCGCTACCGGGCTGCTTGGCAAAGAAGCCTTCTTCGACGAGGCCGCTGCGTATCTTAGGCATTCGGGCGCACGCGATGTCAGCATCGTCTGCTTCGATGTCGACCATTTCAAACTGTTCAACGATCTGCACGGACTTGATTGCGGCGACGAGCTTCTAAGGTACCTGGGTCGCGCCCTCGCCCTCCGCTTCTCGCCCGACGGGGCGCAACCGCTCGCGCGCCTTGCGGCCGATACGTTCGCCTTGTGCGCGACCGGCATCCGCCCCGAGCGCGTCGAGCGCATCCTCGTCGACATCTCCTCCGAATGTCCGAACGGCATCGACGCCATCGTGCGCGCGGGCGTGTACCGCATCGAGGATCCTGCTTCGCCGGTCAGCATCATGTGCGACCGCGCGGTCATCGCGCTTCGCACGGTGAAGGGCAGCTACTTCGACCGCGTGGCTTTGTACGACCCCGGCATGCGCGAGGCGCTCGTCCTCGAACGCGAGGTCGTCGCCGGCATAGAATCGGCGTTGCGCGAGGATCGCATCGAGCTGTTCCTCCAGCCGAAATGCAATATACGCACCGGCAAGATCGTGGGTGCCGAGGCGCTGGCCCGTTGGCGCCATCCCGAGCGCGGCATCGTCGCCCCGGGCGAGTTCATCCCGCTGATCGAGCGCAACGGCCTTGTGCGCTCACTCGACCTGCGCGTGTGGGAGAAGACCGCCGCGTGGATCAGGGGCCTCATCGACGAAGGAGTGCAGCCCGTTCCCGTGTCGGTGAACGTGTCGCGCGCCGACATCTACCTCGTGGACGTGGCCGCCGAACTGCATGCGCTCGTGGAGCGCTACGGCATCGAACCGTCGCTCATCGAGGTGGAGATCACCGAGAGCGCCTATTCGGAACGCCCCGATCGCATCGTGGCCGCGTTCGACGAGCTGGCCGAGCGCGGCTTCACCGTGCTCATGCACGACTTCGGCAGCGGCTACTCGTCGCTCAACATGCTGAAGGACATCAACGTCGACGTGCTGAAGATCGACATGCGCTTCCTCGACCGCGACGACCGGCGCAGCAAGGACATCATGGAATCGGTCATCCGCATGGCGCGCTGGCTGGACCTGCCCGTCATCGCCGAAGGCGTGGAGACGCGCGAGCAGGTGAACTTCCTTTTGGACGTGGGGTGCTCGTACGCGCAGGGCTACTACTACGCGCGCCCGATGGAGGCGGCGGCGTTCGAGGCGCTGCTGACCGACGGTTCGAAAGTTCAGCACGAGCAATGCGCTCTGCAGGATGCGCGCCGTCCCATCCTCGATTTCAGGGATCTGCTGCATGAGAACACCATCAGCGACCGCATGCTTTCCAGCATCATCGGCTCGGTGGCGCTGTACTCGTATGCCGACGGCGATCTGCGCCTGATTCGGGGCAACGAAGCGTACCGGCGCTTGATAGCGACGCTCGGGGAAGGCGTGAACGGCGCCGAGGAGGGCGGCAGCCTGCTTCCTTTCGTGCATGACGAAGATCGGGACGCCCTCGTGGCCGCGGCGGAGGAGACGGTGCGCTCCTGCCCCGACGACGGGGTGGAGGTGGTCGTGCGCCGCATGGGAACGAACGGCTGCCATTGGCATAAGATGCGCCTGTTCCATTTGAACACGACGAACGGTTCGGCCACGGTGTACGGCTCCGTGACCGACGTCACGGAGCGCATGGAGTACATGGAGGCGCTGCGCAAGAGCGAGCAGCGCTTCGAGATGACCTTGGAAGCCAGCGGCACGGTGGTGTTCGAGCTGGACATCCCCACGCGCACCGCTCGCTATTCGGAGTTCTTGCAGCAGGCGTTCGGCTTGGCCGAGACCGTGGCGAACGCCCCGGAGGGGTTCATCGAGCAGGGGACGGTTGCCGAGGAGTCCATCGAGGATTTTCGCGCCATCTACCGAGACCTCTACGCCGGCGCGCCTCGCACGTCGGCGGTTGTGCGCGCCATCATGGGAGACGGGTCGCGTGCGTGGAACCGCGTGACGCTTCTGGCCATGCCGAACGAGGCGGGCGCGCCCGTCAAGGCCGTCGGCCTCGTGGAAAACGTCACGCGCGAGACGGAGATGGATCTTTTGCTGAAGCGTCTCGGTCGTTTCGAGCAAGATTGAGGATCACGCCGTCCGCAAGGCGCGCCCGCACCGTTTCGTAGACCTTCCTCCATCGCTTTTACACGATACCTGCCGCTTTGCGCTTGAACGAAGGAAACACATGCGGTACCATGATGATCAGTTCTTTTATCTCACAGCACACATCCAACACACCCGCATCTCATCACGGAATCCATGCGCGCCGTCGCGCGCGTTTCACCTGTAATAGCCATTGTATAAGGAGGACCTGGGTGAAGTTTTTTCTGGACACCGCCGATCTCGACGAAATAGAAGAGGCGGCCAGCTGGGGCGTGCTCGCCGGCGTCACTACGAACCCGACGCTGTACGCGCGCACCGGAGGCAAGCTCGACGATTTCCACAACCACATCAAGCGCATCTGCGAAATCGTGGACGGGCCCGTCTCCGCTGAAAGCGTCGCCATGACGCGCGACGAGATCATCCGCGACGGCCGCGAGCTGGCCGCGCTTGCCGACAACGTGGTCGTGAAGATCCCCACCATGGTGGAGGGTCTCGCCGCCACCAAGGCGCTCTCCGAAGAGGGCATCCCCGTCAACATGACGCTGTGCTTCAGCGTGCCGCAGGCCATCATGGCCGCCCGCGCCGGCGCCCGCTACATCAGCCCCTTCGTCGGCCGGTTCGACGACATCGCCGAGGACGGCATCTCGCAGTTGGCCGACGTGGTGGCCGCGGTGAACAACTACGACTTCGGCCACGACGTGGAGATCATCGCCGCGTCGGTGCGCAGCGCGAACCACGTGACGCAGGCCGCCCTCATGGGCGCCGACATCGCCACGGTGCCGTTCGCTGCGCTCAAGAAGTGCGTGCAACATCCGCTGACCGACCGCGGCCTGGATGCGTTCATGAAGGACTGGGAGAAAGTTCAGCAAGCATGAGCGAAACCGAAGCAACCACGGAGGCTCCTGCGGCCGCTCCCGTCAAGCGACGTTCCACCAGCGTGAAGGCGAAGACGCAGGGCAAGGCCGAGGGCGCAGCCACTCCGGGCCGCAACTCGTCGGCCACGCGCACGCCGCGCAAATCGGTGAAGGCGGGCGGCGCGCAGCAGCAACAGCCGCAGGGCGGTTCGAACAACCGCCGCCAGAACGCCTCGAACGCCGGCAAGCAGAACAACGGCGGCAGCAATCGCCAGAAGCAGGGCGGCGGCCAGAACCGGCAGAACAACAGCCAGAACCAGCGTCGTCAGCGTCGCCAGCACGACAACAACCGCGGCAACCGCGAAGTGCAGCCCAGCGTGTCGCGCGAGGAGCTGGCGAAGCTCAAGGTGGCCGAGCTGCGCGAGAAGGCCGCCGAGCTCAACCTCGACGTGACGGGCCTCAAGAAGGCCGAGCTGGTGGAGGCCGTGTTCGAAGCCAGTGTCAAGGCCGAGGGCTTCATCGAGGTGTCGGGCATCCTCGACATCCTGGCCGACGGCTACGGCTTCCTCCGCACGCAGGGCTACCTGCCCAGCGAGACGGATTGCTACGTGGGTCTTTCCACCATCCGCCGCAACGGCCTGCGCAAGGGCGATCTCGTGTCCGGTCAGACGCGCCCGGCGCGCGAGAACGAGAAGTACGCCGCCATCCAGAAGGTCACGGCCGTCAACGGCACGCCCGTCGAGGAGCTGGGCAGCCGCGTGCGCTTCGGCGACCTCACGCCGGTCTACCCGGACGAATGCCTCGTCATGGAGCACGGCAAGAACACCGTCACCGCCCGCGTCATCGACCTCGTGTCGCCCATCGGCAAGGGCCAGCGCGGACTGATCGTCAGCCCCCCGAAGGCGGGCAAGACCACCATCCTCAAGGACATCGCCGCCGCCATCAGCGCGAACAACCCCGAAGTGCACCTCATGTGCCTGCTCGTGGACGAGCGTCCCGAGGAAGTCACCGACATGGAGCGCTCCATCAAGGGCGAGGTCGTGTCCTCCACGTTCGACATGCCCACGGAGAACCACATCGCCGTGTCCGAGCTGGTCATCGAGCGCGCGAAGCGCCTCGTGGAATGCGGCAAGGACGTTGTCGTGCTGCTGGACTCGCTCACGCGCCTCGCGCGCGCCTACAACCTGGCGCAGCCGGCATCGGGCCGCATCCTGTCGGGCGGCGTGGACTCCACGGCGCTCTACCCGCCGAAGCGATTCCTGGGCGCTGCGCGCAACATCGAGCACGGCGGTAGCCTGACCATTCTGGCCTCAGCCCTGGTGGACACGGGCTCGAAGATGGACGAGGTCATCTTCGAGGAGTTCAAGGGCACCGGCAACATGGAGCTCAAGCTGGATCGCAACCTGGCCGACCGCCGCATCTTCCCGGCCATCGACCCGGTGGCGTCGGGCACCCGCAAGGAGGATCTGCTGCTGGAGCCGCAGGAGGCGCCGCTCATCTGGGCCGTGCGCCGCATCCTCGCGAACACGAACAGCACCGAACGCGCCATGGACATGCTGATCAAGTCGCTCAAGCAGACCGAGACGAACCAGGAGTTCCTCGTGCGCACGGCGAAGAAGGCCCAGCACACAAAGGCCGACGGCTCGCTGGAGTTCTAGGCGCGCCCATCCGTCATCCGGCCGACACCGTGCGCGCCGGTCGCGGTCTTATAATGGAAACCACCAGGGAACCGCATCCGTTGGGTGCGGTTCCCTGTCGCATACGGTAGTATGGTCAGACGCATGAACCAAGGAGGGACCATGTCTCAAGACAACAACTGGCAGCAGCAGGTGTGGCAGCAGCCTGCCGCGCCGCAGCAGCCTGTCGCGCCGGCCGCGCCGTACGGCTACGCCGTGCAGCCCCCGAAGAAAAGCCGCGGCTGGATCGTCGCCCTCGTGGCCGTCGTGCTCGTGTTCGCGCTGCTGGCGCTGGGCATGTGGTCGTGCACGTCGGTCATGTCCTCGTCGTTCGGGTCCTTCGGCACGGGCTCCACGGTCGACGACGTGGACTACCTCACGGGCGACGCGGTCGGCGTCATCGACATCGACGGCACCATCCAGTACGACAACACCACCTCCAGCCCCGAAGGCCTGAAGGCCCAGCTCGATCGCGCCGAGAAGAACAGCCATATCAAGGCCGTCGTACTGCGTGTGAACTCCGGCGGCGGCACGGCTACGGCGGGCGAGGAGATGGCCGACTACGTGCGCGGGTTCTCCGAGCGCACCGGCAAGCCTGTCGTGGTGTCCAGCGCGTCCGTCAATGCGAGCGCCGCCTATGAGATATCCTCGCAGGCCGACTATATCTACACGGCCAAGACCACGGCCATCGGCGCCATCGGCACGGTCATGCAGGTTACCGACCTGTCCGGCCTCATGGAGAAGCTGGGCATCTCGGTGGACAACGTCACCAGCGCCGACAGCAAGGATTCCAGCTACGGCACGCGCCCGCTCACCGAGGAGGAGCGCGCCTACTACCAGGATCAGGTCGACCAGATCAACGAGACATTCATCCAGACCGTGGCCGAGGGTCGCGACATGCCCGTCGAAGACGTGCGCGCGCTGGCCACGGGTCTCACGTTCACCGGCATGACGGCAGTCGAGAACGGCCTTGCCGACGAGATCGGCACCAAGGACGACGCCGTGGCGAAGGCAGCCGAGCTGGCGAACATCGCGCACTACACCACCGTCACGCTCAAGAATCCCACGAGCAGCCTGTCGAGCCTGCTCGACCTCATGTCAAAGAGCAACGTTTCCACCGACGATATCGCCCGAGCGCTGAAGGAGCTGGACACCGATGGCAGCATCGCCCAATAGCAACGAACGAATCTCGTGGCCCAAGCGCGCCGTCGTCACGGCGGGCATGCCCTACGGCAACAAGCCGCTGCACTTCGGCCACATCGCCGGGGTGTTCGTGCCGGCCGACGCCTTCGCGCGCTTCCTGCGCGACCGCATCGGCGCGGCCAACGTGCGCTTCATCAGCGGCACCGACTGCTTCGGCTCGCCCATCAACGAGGGCTACCGCAAGCTGGTGGAGGCCGGCGAGTTCGACGGCACCATCGCCGAGTACGTCGAGCGCAACCACGAGGCGCAGAAGAACACGCTGGACGCCTACGGCATCAGCCTGTCCATCTACGAAGGCTCCGGCATGGGGCATTCGGGCGACGTGCATCAGCTGATCACCGAGAAGTTCATCGAGAAGCTGCACGAGAACGGGCACTTGC
>NZ_DBFEGU010000308.1:0-2667 GCF_048329335.1 Eggerthella sp.
CAAAGGCACGGATGCTCTTCTCCGTGTTGTGCTGGCCCTGCCACACGGCGGGACCGCTGACCGTCTGAACGGTGAGGGTCTTCTCCGCGCCGCTCTCGCCCTTGAAGGTGAGGGTGGCGGTGCCCGGCTCCTCGGTCACCATGTCCACAGCCTTGTACATATCGCCGTAGGCGTGGCGGGCGATGGTGATGGGCGCCTCCCAGTTCTTCACAACCGGGTGGATCATGGGCAGGACAATGGGCGCCCGGAAGGCGGTGCCGTCCAAAATCGCCCGGATGGTGCCGTTGGGGCTCTTCCACATGCTCTTCAGGTCGTACTCGTCCATGCGCGCGGCGTTCGGCGTGATGGTGGCGCACTTCACGGCCACGCCCAGGCGCTTGGTCGCCTCGGCGGAATCGACGGTCACCTGGTCGTCGGTGGCGTTGCGATGCTCCAGGCCCAGGTCGTAGTACTCAGTCTTCAGATCGATATGCGGAAGCAGCAGCTCGTCCTTGATCATCTGCCAGATGATGCGCGTCATCTCGTCGCCGTCCATCTCCACGAGCGGCGTGGTCATCGCTATTTTCGCCATAGTCAACCTTTCCGTGTCCAAAGGGCCGTCTCTCCCCCGTTTTCCCATACCCGCACATGATACTCGTCGAAGCGGGCGCACGACGCGCGGGAAAGCGATTTCCAGCGCAACGCCAAAAAGGAAGCCTCTTCGCCGCAGCAGCACTACATCAGGCCCTCGCCCGATCGTCGGAGGCCAGCGCCATGTAGCCGTCTTCGAGGGTGGGCTCGACGGGCTGCGACCCCGCGGGCGGCGCGGCGCTCACGATGCGGTAGCGTGTGCCCTCAGCCGTGGTGGCTGCGTTCACCACGACCGCGCCCGTCGGCGGCGCCATGAGCGGCGGCGTGAGCCACGTGCGTCCGTGCGCGCCGTCGATGAGGCCCGCCGTTGCGCCGTCGTAGCACAGTCGGCCCGATCGCAGAACGCACACGTAAGGGCAGGTCTGCGCCACGTCGTCGAGGATATGGGTGGACAGGATCACCGTGCGGTCGGCTCCCAGCGTGGCGATGAGCGTGCGGAATCGCATGCGCTCCTCGGGGTCGAGCCCGGCCGTGGGCTCGTCCACCACGAGCAGGCGCGGGTCGCCCATGAGCGCCTGCGCGATGCCCACGCGCCGCCGCATGCCGCCCGAGAAACCGCCGATGCGCCGGCGGCGAACATCTGCCAGCCCCACGCGCTCGATAAGCTCGTCGGCCTGGCGGCGGCGCTCGCGCTTGTCGTCCATACCCTTGAGGATGCCCACGTAGTCGAGGAACTCCGGCGGCGTGAGGTTCGGATAGGGCTCGATGTCCTGCGGCAGGTATCCGAGGGTCTTCTTGAGCGCGCGGCGGTTGCGCGGCTCGGCGATATCGCGGCCGTCAACCAGCACGTGCCCGCGGGTGGGGCTCACGATGCCGCACAGGATGCGCATGAGCGTGGTCTTGCCGGCGCCGTTGGGGCCGATGAGCCCGATCATGCCCGAAGGCAGGTCGAGCGTAAGGTCGTCGAGGGCGCAGGGCTTCTTGTCGAAGTCCTTGCCCAGGCGGTCGAGGGAGATGAACATGGGAGTCCTTTCTATGCGGAGCGGAGGCTCGTCAGTGACGGCGGTACGAGCGCCTGCGGGCGACGGCCGCGGCCGCGGCCAGAAGCGCCGCCGCAACGGCGAACTAGAACACGAGCAGGGCCAGCGCTTCGAAAGGCGCAGCGGCGGGAGCCGGCCCCTGATAGTCGAGGAGCGGCTGGGATCCGAAGAACGCCTGCGCGAGCGGGTCGCTCGCGATATGGAACTGCACGCCGCCGCCGGAAGCCGGAACGCCCTTGAACGAACATGCGAACAGCGTACCCAGCCATGCGGCGACGGAGACGATGCGCGCGACGATCCTCGGCAGTAACGAGCCCGCCAGCGCCGACAGCGCCGCAGCAACAAAGGCAGCGGGAAGCACCACCCCGGCGAACAGGACTATCGCCTGCAACGGAGCCCAAACGTTGCCGTGCAGCATCTGCCCGGCCGCACAGAACAGCAACAAGGCGGCCGAAGGCGATGTCATCACGGCCAGAGCGCCCGCAACGCGTGCGACCGTCAGCTCCATCGGCCTTACGGGGGCGGAGGCCTCGACTTCCGAGATGCCCAGCCGCTCGGGCTCGGCGGCAAGGTCGGTGAAGGCGGCAGCGTAGGCGACGGGCGGCAGCATGGCCAGCATCTGCGCCAAGAACACGAGGTCGGCGACGTCTCCCGTCTCGAAAGGAAGCCCGGTATTCACCGCCACTCCCATCGACAGCAGCGCCAGCAGCAGCGACGCAACCCATATCGCGCGCTGCCGGGCAGCCATGCGTGCATGGATCACCGCCAACGACAAGAATCTCATCGCGCACCTCCCAGCTTCCTCCACACGCGCTCGGGCGAGCCCAAGGCGCGCCATGCGCACGCGCCGACGGCGAGCAGCACGAGCAACGGCAACCCGCGCTGCAGCGCCGGCATCGACGCCGTGTTCGGATCCCATATCAACGCGAAGAACAGCCAGACGAGCATCACGACGAGCGTCGTCGCGCGCGTCGACCCGGAAAGCGCCGCCGCATACGCGACCAGCACCATGAGAGCTGCCCCGCCCGCCGGCGAAAGCGCGCCGACCCAGCCGGCG
>NZ_DBFEGU010000309.1:0-10174 GCF_048329335.1 Eggerthella sp.
ATATGCTGCGTTCGACCCGAACCGCTCGAACCCCGATTTCGCGCGACCTGGTAAAACGCTCGCGAGAAGTGCGCCCGGAGGAGCGCGAGGGCGTCCGAAAGCGCTTGAGACGCAACATATCGTGCAAAACTGTGCAACGCAGACCCCCGCCGCGCCCCGCCGGGTCGGTTGGTCGGCGGGGCGCGGCGGGGCTATGAAGTGCCGACGAAGATGTTTCACGTGAAACATCTGTACGGATAGACTGTCGCCCATGGCAAGCCGTCATCCTGAGCGGAGCGCCGGTCGCTTGGATGTGGGCGCGCCCCGCTGGGGCGGGGCGCGGCGGGAACTATGAGATGTGGCCCAGGAAGTCTTTCGTCCGATCGGACTTGGGGTGGTCGAACACCTCTTCGGGCGTGCCCTGCTCCACGATGAAGCCGCCGTCCATGAAGATGACGCGGTCGGCCACGTCGCGGGCGAAGCCCATCTCGTGGGTGACCACGATCATGGTCATGCCGCCCTTCGCCAGGCCTTTCATGACGC
The DNA here is from genome assembly GCF_048329335.1 of Eggerthella sp. Taxonomy (NCBI): domain Bacteria; kingdom Bacillati; phylum Actinomycetota; class Coriobacteriia; order Eggerthellales; family Eggerthellaceae; genus Eggerthella; species Eggerthella sp. The sequence continues at coordinate 523 of NZ_DBFEGU010000309.1, forward strand.
CCAGCACGTCGCGCACGAGTTCGGGGTCCAGCGCGCTGGTGGCCTCGTCGAACAGCATGACGTGCGGGTCCATGGCAAGCGCGCGGGCGATGGCCACGCGCTGCTGCTGGCCGCCCGACAGCTCGGAGGGCTTGTAGTCCACGCGGTCGGCCAGGCCCACGCGGGTCAGCTGCTCGACGGCGACCTTCTCGGCCTCCTCCTTGGCGCGATGCAGCACCTTCTGCTGCGCCAGCATCACGTTCTTCTTGGCCGTGAGGTGCGGGAACAGGTTGAAGTTCTGGAACACCATGCCCACTTTGGCGCGCACCTTGTTGATGTCGGTCTTCTTCGCGGTGATCTCGGTGTCCTCGAAGAAGATGCGCCCATCCGTGGGCGTTTCCAGCAAGTTCACGCAGCGCAGCAGCGTCGACTTGCCCGAACCCGACGGACCCAGGATGACCACCACTTCGCCGCGCTGCACCTCAAGGTCGATCCCGCGCAGCACCACGTTGTCGCCGAACGCCTTGCGCAGCCCCTCGATGCGGACCACCGGCTCGCCGACGCGCACGTCAGCTGCATTTGTGCTTTCTTCGCTCATATCCGCACCTCCTTAATGGCTGATATGGTTGGAGCCGGCCAGCGTCTCGGACATGCGCAGGCTCTTGGACACGGCCGCATCGGAGTCGGGCAGCACGGCCTCTTCCGACGTGATGGTCACACCCTTCTTGCGCTTCTTGCGGCCGCCCGCCATGCGCTGCTCCATCGAGTTGATGAGCTTTGTCATGGGAATGGTCACGATAAGGTAGAAGCCGGCGGCCACGATGTACGGCGTCACGTTGCCCGTAGCGGCCGTGATGGTTTTCGCGTACATCATGATCTCCATGACGCCTACGGCGGCCAACAGCGACGTGTCCTTGTACATGAGGATGAACTCACTCGTCATCGTGGGGATCACGCGCCGCACGGTCTGCGGGATGATAACGTAGAACATCGTCTGCGCGCCATTCATGCCCAAGGAGCGCGCAGCTTCGAACTGGCCGCCGTTGATGGACTGAATGCCCGCGCGGAATATCTCCGCCAGGTACGCGCTGGAGTTCAGCACGAGGACGATTGCGCCCAACACGAACAGATCCATTTTAATGCCGAGCAGCGGCAAACCGAAAAACGCGATGTATATCTGCAGAAACAGCGGCGTACCGCGCACGATGTTGATGTACGTAGCGCCGAGAGCGCGCGGGACACGGCTTTTCGCCATGCGCATGAACGACCACAGAAGGCCGATGGGAATGGCCAGCGGAAAGCTGACGATGACGAGCGCGATGGCGATAAGCCATCCGCTGAACACCACCGGCACCGAGGTGACGATGATGCTGGGGTCGAAGAACAGGTGGAGGAACTTGTTGGAGTTCCACGCCTTCACCCAATCCTGCATGCCGAGCCAAGTGGACAATTGCTCGGCCGGAGACGTGCTGACCACGTCGAACGTCTTGTCGGTGGCAGGCATGTCGAGCGTCTGCCCGTCCGCCGTGGTATAGCTTCCCGTCAGGCCGAAGGTTCCCCCATCGCCCGGCAAAAGCGTGCGGTTGCACTCCACCATGACAAGAGAGCCGGCAGGCGTGGCCTCGGGGAACGTCACCGTGACCAGCGATCCGCCGTCAACCTGCACCTTCGAGGCGACGTCGAGGCGATCGAGGCCGTTCATGACGGTAACCTTGACGTTCTCGGCGTCGACGGACGAGCCCTCGGGCAGATCGATAGCCAACGCCGACAGCGATTCGTCCTCGGCGGTCTGCCCTTGCCACGTGACGCGCGTGGGCGTGGCGCCCATGACCTTTTCGAGCGCGTCGTCGTTGGGCTGGGCGGTCCATCGCTCAACCTCCATCGCCTGAGCGCTCAGCGGAAACGCGAACAGCACGGCAAGTGCCGCAGCGGCCAAAAGCGCTGCGGCACTTGCCAGGTGCATCCGCGTGCATCGAATGATACTCATGATGTCACGCTGGTTAATTTACTGAAGCCACTTGGCGGCAAGTTCGTCGTACTTGCCGTTGTCATGCACGGCCTGCAGCGCTTTGTTCAGCGCCTTCGTGAGCTCGGGGTTCTCCTTGCTCACTGCGACGGCATACTGCTCGCCCGTGGGAATCTCCTTGATCACCTGGCAGTCCGAGTACGACCTCACGTAGTAGTTCGCCACCGGCAAGTCCACGGACACGGCATCGATCTGGCCGGAGTCGAGCGCGGCGAACACAGCCGTCATCTCGTCGTAACCGGTAACCTCGGCATCTTTGATGTTCTCGGCAGCCCACTCGTAGCCGGTCGTGCCGCTTTGGGCTCCGATCTTCTTGCCCTCAAGCTGGGCGACGTCGGTGATGCCCGAATCGCTGCGCACGGTGATGCTCTGGTTCACGTTGCAGTACGGATCGGTGAAATCCACCTGCTGCAGGCGCTTGTCGGTGATGGTGAACGAAGACACGCCGACGTCAGCCTTGCCGCCGGTCTGGATGAGCGGCACGATGGTGTCGAACTTGGTGGACGGCAGATACTCGCACTCGAGACCCATCTCTTCCGCCAGCAAGGTCATGAGGTCCACCGCGAAGCCTTCGGGCTTGTCGCCGTTGAGATTCTCGAACGGCGGGAAGTCGAGCGACGCCGCCACCGTCAGCTTGCCGTCGTTGACCAACGTGTAGCCCGCATCGTTCCCGCTGGTGCTGCTGGTAGTGGTTCCCTGATCTCCGGACGAGCAGCCAAACAGCGCGAGCGACGCGGCCAACGCGCCTGCGGCGACGAGCGCGCCCCATTTCTTGATATTCATGTTCCTCCCCTTTCCACTGCATCCGCTTTTCTCGAACACTATAAGTATGACGCAGTCGCACTACTATACGGCCCCGGACGCTCTTTATCAAAGGTCTAAGCGCCAAGAGAAGGGTTAGTTGAGCGTGATGGCCCCCGAGCGGTCGTTTCGGAGGGCCGTGCGGTTTAGCGCGCTAGAGCGATGGAGCGGCTATCCGCATACGGCGCACACAGCACACAGCACCGCGAGAAACGCGAAGTTGAAAGCCGTGAAGCGCGCGACGAAGCCGCTCGCCGTTTGGCGCGCCAATTCGGGACGGCGCCCGAGCGCAGCACGCACGGCACGATACTGGTTGAACGTGATGAGGCTGGCCAGCGATGCCACCAGCGTGCCCGCGCCGCCGATGTTCACGCCCACGAGCAGCGCCTGATAGCTGTCGGTGAAATGCGACAGCAACACCGCGGCCGGCACGTTGCTGACGATCTGGCTGGCGGCCGCGCTGGCCAGCAGCGCGTTATCGGCCATCGCCCGGGACAACACCGCTTCGACCGAGGGAATGCGCGCCATATTGCCCGCGAACACGAAGAAGCAGACGAAGGTGAGCAGCAGCCCGAAGTCCACCGAGCGCAGGGCGCGACGGTCGAGCACGAGCAAGCCGGCTACCACGGCGACGAGCGAAACCGGATACGGAACCAGGCGAAACACCGAGGCGATGACCAGCAGAAGCAGCGCGCCGAACGCGATGGCGCGACGACGGTCGACAGGGGCGACGTCGGATCGCGCGAGGTGCCGCCCCTCCGCAGGCCGCCCTTCGGAAGCGCGGGGCGTCGGCTTCGCGAACAGGGCGCAGCTCAGGCCGATGAGCAGCACCGACACGGCAAAGGGCAACGCCATGGTAGCAAGGAAGTCCGTCAGCGGGATGTCGAACCGCTCGAACAGGTAGAGGTTCTGCGGGTTTCCGAACGGCACGATCATGCCGCCGAGATTCGCCGCCAGGCTCTGCATGATGAACGCGAAGGGAAGCGCGCGTTCCCACCCCGCTTTGAGCAAAGTCGCCGCACAGAGGGGCAGCATCATGATGAGAGCCATGTCGTTCGTGGCGACCATCGACAGCACCAGCGTGATGCCCACGATGGCCGTGACGGCCGCGCGGCAGGTGGAGAAGCGCCCCACCATCGCGCGAGCCGTTGCTTCGAACACGCCTGCGTTGCGCAGCGCACCGACGAGCGCGAGGATGCCGAACAGGCAAGCGAGCGTTTTAAGATCGAAGTAACCCAGATAGGAGGCGTCGGGCGGCACGACCAGCATGGTGGCCGCCGCGGCGAGCGCCGACACGAGCAGCACCGCGTGGGTCCGCGCGAAGCGCAGGCAGGCCGAAGCGATGCGGGCGCGCGAAAAAACGCCCCTCGGATCAGGGGCGTTCGGAGAAGTCGATGAGGGGTCGCGCGTCATGGCGACCAGTGTAGCGCGTCGACGGACGGCGTACAACCGCCAAAGCGCGCGAACCCCCGCCCGTACGAGGTCGCGATCGCGGGGCGCAGGGCACGGCCGCGTCGATGCGGAGCGGGCGATCGCGGGGACGGAGCGGTCGGTGCGCAACGCGGCCTCCCAGGCCGATTCGGCGGGCCTGCGCACGCAACGGCACGCGCCCTAGCGCTCCGGAAGGTTCGCGCAATCTACGCCGGAACGCGAAACCCCACGTGGGGAACCCTGCCGAACTTCCCGTGGTAATCGGAACCGCCCGTGCAGACGAGACGGTAGCGAACGGCAAGCTCGGCGCAGCGAGCGTGATCTGCCAAGGTGTGGTCGGGATGGAAGCGCTCGATGCCGCCGAGACCGCATTCCACCAGGTCGGGAAGCAGATCGTAGCTGTCAAGCTGGCCGGGATGCGCGAGCACCGCCAGCCCGCCGTCCTCCACGACGACCCGCACGGCGTCGCGCGCGTCCACGTAGTCGATGTCGCGGTCGCAGATGCCGCCGTTCTTGAACAGGCTGCGATACAGCGTGCGGTAGGCGGCGCTGGGGTACGGCTCGCTGGTGAGCGCGGCCATGAGGTGCTGCTTGTACAGGCACGTTGACGCGCGGCCCAGCTCAAGCGCGCGCTCTACGTCCACCTCGTAGCCCGCTTCCACCAACCGGTCCAGCTGCCACAGCGAGTTCGCGTGACGGCGCTCAAGCGTGGACCCGCACAGGGCGGCCAGCGCGGGCGCGCCCTCCTCGACGCCCAGCCCCAGGATGTGCACCTTGCGGCCGCGCTCGAAGTCGTAGGCGCTCACCTCGATGCCGCCCACCACCTGCACGCCCAGGCGCTCGCCCAGCTCGCGAGCGGCGGTCAGCCCGGCAGTGGTGTCGTGGTTCGTGAACGCCAGGCGCTCGACGCCTCGCTGCGCCGCCTGTTCGAGCACCTGCTCGAACGTGTCCGATCCATCGGACATCGTCGAATGCACGTGAAGATCTTCGATCACGATTCCCCTTTCGCGGTACGGAATACGGCTGGGATGGCAAAAAAGCATCGAATTCGGAAGGCGTGCCCGCCTCATAGGGTTGGACTATGCGAGAAGTCGGGGCATGGTTTTCCACGACCAGGCGTTTTGCCAGCGTTCCGCTTTCCTGCGCCGCGAAAAGACAGCTCGAGATTCCGAATTCGAATGCTTTTTGCCATTGGGACGACGTTGCGCGACCGCGCAAGGCGCCGTCGCCACGAAGGTCGCCGCCGCAAGGGGCTCCGTCGCCGCCTCCGGATGTTTCACGTGAAACATCCGTTCTCTTGCGCGCCACCCTTTCCTGCTCGCGACCGCACGGCGTCGGGCGCGGGCGATACATCCTCGTCACGCCATCATCCCCTCCTGCATGTTGAACTCATGATCGCACAAGCCTTCCATGAATTCGAGGTCGTGGAAGATGCCGAGCATCGTGGTGCCTTCGGCTTTCAGCTGCTCGATGAGGGAGCGCACCTTGAGCTTCGACGCGTTGTCGAGCGAGGCCGTGGGCTCGTCGAGCAGCAGCAGGCGCGGGCGCTTGATCATGGCGGCGGCGATGTTGAGGCGCAGCTTCTCGCCGCCCGAGAACGTGCGGGGGTACAGCTCCCACAGGCCTTCGTCCAGATCGAAGTGGCGCAGCATGCGCTCGGTCTCCTCTTCGGCGCGGGAGCGCTCGTCGGCGCCGTACGCTTCCAACGCGCTTTTCAGCACGATGTCGTAGGCGGTTTGGCGCGGCAGGGCGTTGAGGAACTGGGAGACGTAGCCCAGCTCGTAGGCGCGCAGGTACAGCATCTGGCGCTGCGTGGCCTGGGCCAGGTCCAGCATGCCGAAGCGCTGCGAGTCGTACAGAATGCGGCCGCGCTCGGGCAGGTTTGTGCGCCAGATGCAGCGCAGGATGGTGGACTTGCCGCTGCCGCTGCGCCCCGTGATGCCCACGAACTGGCCCGGTTCGATGGCGAAGTCGATGTCCTGGCACCCTTGCACGCGCCGGTTCACGCGATGGAGCAGGAAGGTTTTGGACAGGCCGTCGATTCGGAGGAGCGCCATGCTACACCGCCTTGGCCAGAGGGCGGGTCAGCTGGTCGAGCGAGACGAGCTGCTCGGTGTCGCGCCCGTAGCCGAGCGGCTGGTCGGGATAGTGCGAGCGGAACACCGAGCGGCCGCCCACGAACGCGCGCGTGACCACGGGCATCGTGCGCGCGACGCGACCGTCCGGCCTTGCGCCCGGGTGCTCGCCCGAGCCTTCGCCTTCGCCGCAGGAGATCTCGCGCACCAGCAGCACGTCGGCGCGCTTGCCCACCGCGATGGAGCCCACCTCGTCGGCGATGCCCGCGGCCTTCGCCGGGTTGATAGTGACCAGCGCGAACGCTTTCGCGATGTCGAGCCCGCACTGGTCGCGCAGCGTGAACACCGCGTCCAGCAGCGCCGCCGGGTAGTAGTCGCTGCACAGCACGTCGATGGCGCCGGCCTGCACGGCCTCGCGCGCGCTGAGGTTGCCCGAGTGGCTGTGGCCCAACATCACGTTCGGCGCGCCTGCGATGGTGTGCATGCCGCGCGCCCGCGCCGCCCGCGCGATGTCCAGCGAGATGGGGAACTCGGAGATAGTGGCCTCGAGGCCGTCCATGAACGCCAGCTTGTCCTCGCTGTCGTCGTCGTGCGAGGCGATGGACACGCCGCGCTCGCGCGCCACGGCCGCCAGTGCTGTGATCTGGGCGTACGTGAGCTTCTGGCTCTCCTGCTGCTGACGCACGATGTCGCGCACGTCCTCGTCGCTGACGTCGCGGTAGCCCTTCAGCGTGTCGCCGAACACCAGCAGGTCGCGGTACTGGCCCTGCCCCGGCGTGTGGTCCATGAACGACACGAGGTCCACCTTGCCCGAGCGCAGGAAGCTCTCGATGTCGTCGTACAAATCCACCGAGTCCAGCTCCACGCGCATGTGCAGGCGGTGGCGGATGAGGTGGTCGCGCTCCTCGCCCGCGCGCAGGGCGGCCACGCGGTCGATGAGGGCGCTCACGTTGCCGAAATCGCGGATGGGCTTGTGGTCGAACACGTGCGCGCCGTACACCGACAGCGAGTGGAAGATGGTGGTCACGCCGTGCGACACCAGCTCGCGGTCGGCCTTGTACAGCGACGTGGACAGGTCCATGACCACGCTGGGGCGCGGCGAGGCCACGTTCTCCACGTAGTCCGAGTGGATGTCGATGAGGCCGGGCGCCACGTACGCGCCGCGCGCGTCCACCACGGGCAGCACGCCCATCGTGGCATCGGGCTGCGCGTCGAAGTCGGACGCGCCCACCGGCTCGATGGCGGCGATGCGCCCGTCGATGACCACGACGTCGCAGTCGGGAAGCACGCGGTCGGCGCACACCACCGTGCCGCCGCGGATGATGCAAGAATCAGTGTCCATGGTGCAGGTTCCTTTCAAAGGGTCACATATTGGCGTAGTAAGTCAGCGAGGGTTCTTCCGGTGCCCGAGATTGGCGTGAAAGACCGAGGAAGCGTACTTTGGTACGCGACGAGGGCTTGGAGCGCCAAGATCGGACACCGGAAGAACCCGCAGCGTCGGCGTACTCCTTGCTCGTCAGAGCAAGGAGTAGACGAGCTGTTGGGTGTATGCGTGTTGGGGGTCTTCCAGGATCTGGTCGGTCAGGCCGCTTTCGATGACGCGGCCGTCCAGCATGACCAGCGTGCGGTCGGCCAGCATGCGGATGACGCCCAGGTCGTGGCTGACCACCAGCATGCTGACGTTGAAGTCGCGCCTGATCTGCTGGATGAGGTCGAGCACGGCGGCTTGCACGGAGAGGTCGAGGCCCGTGGTCACCTCGTCGAGCAGCAGGATGGGAGGGTTGTTCGACAGCGCCTTGGCTATCTGGACGCGCTGCTGCATGCCGCCGGAGAAGTTGCGCGGCGGCTCGGCCTCGCGCGACAGCGGGATGTTCACGCGCGCGAGCAGCTCCTCCCCGCGAACGCGCATGGCGCCCACGTTGCGGTTGCCGGCGGCGATCATCTGCTCGGCGATGTTCGACAGGCTGGAGAAATCCATGCGCAGCCCCAGGTAGGGGTTCTGGTACACCATGCCGAACACCGTGTTGCGGATGGCGCGCTGATGCTGGGGCGACAGCTGCAGCAGGTTCGCCGCGCCGCCGTCGAAGGGACGGGCGCGCACGTCGCCCTCGGTGGCCTCTTCGTCGAAGAACAGACACTTCATCAGCGACGACTTACCGCTTCCCGACTCGCCCACGATGCCGACGATCTCGGCCGGGAACACGTCCAGGCTGACGTCGCGCACGGCGTGCACCGTGCCGCAACGCGGGCATACGTTGCGTTCCAGCTGCGCCGCGGGAGCAAGGCAGTGCGGGCAGCCCGCGCCGAAGCGCTTCGACAGGTGGCGCACCGACAGGCACGGCTCCTCGTCGACGCCGAATCGTTGCGCATCAAGCATGGGAAGTTCCTTTCCGAGAATTGCCGGTCGTTCGTAGAGTCAGCGAGGGGGCTTCTGGTGCCGAAGATTGCGGGGAAAGGCCGACGAAGCGTGCTGCTGCACGTAAGGAGGCCTTGGAGCCGCAAGATTCGGTGCCAGAAGCCGCCGCAGCGTCGACCGGCTTCGTCGGCTGGCAAGCCGACGAAACACAATAGTTCGTGTCGTTGCATTGGTAGTAGGTTTCGCCGGTGGCTTCGTCCACCAGCTCGTCCAGGTAGACGCCCTCGGCGCCGCACAGGCGGCAGCGCTTTCCCTCGAAGGTTTCCACCGCGAACGGGTAGTCCTCGAAATCGAGCGGCTTGACATCGGTGAAGGGCGGCACGGCGTAGATCTTCTTCTCGCGGCCCGCCCCCAACAGCGTGAGGTGGCGCGCCTGGTTCAGCTTCAGGTTGTCGAAGCGCGGGATGGGCGACGGCGCCATCACGTAGCGGCCGAACACCTGCACAGGATGGTCGGCGCCGGTGGTGGTGGCATCGAAGCGCACGATCTGGTCGAACAGTTCCAGCCACGCGCCGGTGTAGTCGGCTTCGGCGTGGAGGCGCTTCGTGGCGGCCTCGCTGGGCTCGAAGCTGCGCAGCGGCTCGGGCGTGGGCACCTGCAGCACGAGGATCTGACCGTCGTCCAGCGGATGCTCGGGAATGCGGTGGCGCGACTGGATGAGCGTGGCGTCCTCGGTGGCGTCGGTCACCTCCACGTCGGTGGTGTCGACGACCAGCTTCTTGATATTGACGGCGTTCACGCTGTCGTCGGAGCCCTGGTCGATCACCTTGAGGGTGTCGTCGGGACCGATGATGGCCAACGTGATCTGCAGGCCGCCCGTGCCCCAACCGCGCCCGATGGGCATCTCGCGCGAGGCGAAGGGCACCTGGTAACCGGGAATGGACACGCCTTTGACCAGGGCGCGGCGGATCGCGCGCTTCGACG
>NZ_DBFEGU010000310.1:0-5133 GCF_048329335.1 Eggerthella sp.
GTATAGCGAAAGGCTCCCGTCAGGGCAAGGGCGGCGCAGGCGTTCGCGTAGCGGGACGAGACGGAGCGGGACGCCAGCCCCGTCCCCCGCGCCTCATCCCCGCGAAAACGCCACCTACGCCAGCAGGCTCCTCCCCGTCATGGCGGCAGGGGCTTCGAGGCCGATGAGCTCGAGCAGCGTGGGCGCGATGTCGCAGAGCGCGCCGAGCCGACCGTCGAGCGTGCGCCCCGTTTCCGCGAAGTCCACGAGCGCGAGCGGCACAGGCGCCGTGGTATGAGCCGTGAAGGGGCTGCCGTCCTGGCTGAGCATCTTATCGGCGTTGCCGTGGTCGGCCGTGATGAGCGCCGTGCCGCCCTTGCGCTCGAGAGCGGCCAGCACCTGGGACACGCCCGCATCCACCGCCTCGATGGCGGCCACGGCGGCCGGGATGACGCCCGTATGCCCCACCATGTCGGGGTTCGCGAAGTTCACGATGTACACGTCGGCCTCGTCCGCGTCGATGGCCGCGGCCAGCGTGGCAGCCACGTCAGGCTCGCTCATCTCAGGTTTCAGATCGTAGGTGGCAACCTTGGGGCTGGGGATGAGCGCGCGCTCCTCCCCTGCTTTCGGCTCCTCGCGCCCGCCGTTCAGGAAGAACGTCACGTGGGCGTACTTCTCGGTCTCGGCGATGTGGTACTGCGCAAGGCCCGCCTCGGCCAGCACGTCGGCCAGCACGTCGGCGGGGAACTCCTTGGGATAGGCCACCGGAGCGGGTATCTCGGGGTCGTACTCGGTCAGGCACACGAAGCTCACCTGCGGGCACGCGCCGCGCTCGAAACCCGCGAAGGCAGGGTCCACCAGCGCGCGCGTGATCTCGCGGGCGCGGTCGGGGCGGAAGTTGAAGAACACGACCGCGTCGCCGTCGCGCACGCCGCGCCCGGTCAGCGCCGTGGGCACGACGAACTCGTCGGTGACATCCGCGGCGTAGGAAGCGGCCATGACCTCGGCGGCCGTCGCGTCCGCGCGCGGCTCGGCGGCCACGACGGCGCGCCACGCCTGCTCGACGCGCTCCCACCGGTTGTCGCGGTCCATGGCGTAGTAGCGTCCCGAGATGCTGCCGATTTCGGCCGTGCAGCCCTCATCCGTCAGCTCGGCGAGCACGCCTTCCAGCTCGTCCAGATAGCCCGCGCCGCTTCTCGGCGGCACGTCGCGGCCGTCCATGAAGCAGTGCACCACGATATGCGATGCCCCGGCCGCCTTCGCAGCGCGCGCGAGCGCGTAGAGGTGCTCGTTGGAGGAATGGACGCCGCCGTCGGACACGAGCCCCATGAGGTGCAGCGCCGCCCCCGGCCGTGCGGCCGCCGCGAACGCCTCGTTCAGCACGGGGTTCGCCGCCAGCGAACCGTCGGCGCAGGCACGGTTGATGCGGGTGAGCTCCTGGAACACCACGCGCCCGGCGCCGATGTTGAGGTGTCCCACCTCGGAGTTGCCCATCTGCCCCGCGGGCAGGCCCACGGCCTCGCCCGATGCCTCGAGCTTGGTCCATGGACGGGTGGCGAACACCTCGTCGAGGCACGGCGTGCGCGCCTGAGAGATGGCGTTTCCCGGACCCGGCTCGGCCAGGCCGAAGCCGTCCATGATGATAAGGCATGCGGGAAGGGTAAGGTTTTCGGCTGATGCCGCACGGGATTCTTCGACTGCGCTCACTTCGCTCGCTCCGCTCGGTATGACGGGAGGCGGCGCGGAGTGCGCGCCGCCGGGACAACAGGTTCTCGGATCCGCCGTCCGAAGCGAAGCTTCGACGAAGAACCTCCGTTGACGAGAAGGCCCTTCGACCCGCTTCGCTCGCCCGGGACGGCGACAGGGCTACAGGCAGGCGTTGATCAGCTGCACGAAAGACGCCGCCTTCAGGCTGGCGCCGCCGATGAGGCCGCCGTCGATGTTCGGCTGGGCCATGAGGCCCTCGACGTTGCCCGGGTTCATGGAGCCGCCGTACAGCACGCGCATCTCCTCGGCGACCTCCGCGCCGTACAGGTCGGCGAGCGTCGCGCGGATGGCGGCGCAGACGGCCTCGGCCTGCTCGGGCGTGGCCGTGCGCCCCGTGCCGATGGCCCAGATGGGCTCGTAGGCCACCACGCAGCGCTGCGCGTCGGCGGCGTCCACGCCGGCGAACGCGGCGCGCACCTGGGCGCACACGAACTCCTCGGTGGTGCCCTCGTCGCGCACGGCCAGCGACTCGCCCACGCACACGATGGCGTACAGGCCCGCCTCGACGAGCGCCTTCACCTTGCGGTTCACGTCCTCGTTCGTCTCGCCGAACAGCTCGCGGCGCTCGGAGTGGCCAACGATGCTGCCCGCGCAGCCGATCTCCTTGATCATGGGCACCGAGATCTCTCCGGTGTAGGCGCCGGAGGGCTCCCAGTACACGTTCTGGGCGTTCACGGCCACCTTCGTCTTGTCGAAGTCGAGCACGGTCTTGGCCGGCTTGAGGTCGACGTAGGGCGGGCAGATGACGATGTCGACGTCCTCGCCCCAGGTCTCCTTGTCGTACTGGTTGGAGATCTCCTGCGTCAGCACCACGGCCTCGGCGATGGTGTTGTTCATCTTCCAGTTGCCTGCCATCATGGGTTTGCGCGCCATGCGAACTTCCTTTCCATCGAAACGCCCCGGACGGGAACCGTCTCCCGTTCGGGGCAATCGCCTGCTTGCTACTTCAACGCCTCGACGCCCGGGAGCGCCTCGCCCTGCACGAGCTCCATGGAGGCGCCGCCGCCGGTGGAGATGAACGTCATCTGCTCGGCCAGGTCGAACTTGTTCACGGCGGCCACGCTGTCGCCGCCGCCGATGATGGTGTCCGCATCCGCGTTGGCGGCCACGGCCTCGGCCACGGCCTTCGTGCCGGCCTCGAACGCCTTCATCTCGAACACGCCCATGGGGCCGTTCCAGAACACGGTCTTGGCCTGGGCCACCGCGTCGGCGTACAGCTTAGCCGTCTCGGGCCCGATGTCGAGGCCCATCATATCACCGGGAATCCCGTCGACCGAGACCGTGAGCGTTTCGGCATCTTCGGCGAAGCGGTCGGCGCACACGACGTCCACCGGCAGCAGCAGCTGCACGCCGCGTTCCTCCGCCTTCGCGATCATGGCCGCCGCGCGCTCCACCCAGTCCTCTTCCTTGAGCGAGGTGCCCACGGCCTTGCCCTGGGCCAAAAGGAACGTGAAGCACATGCCGCCGCCGATGATGAGCGTGTCGCACTTGTCCATGAGCGCGTCGATGACCTTGATCTTGTCCGACACCTTCGAGCCGCCGAGGATGGCGGCGAAGGGACGGCGCGGCTCCTCCAGCATGCCCGAGAGCGTGGCCACCTCGCGCTGCATGAGGTAGCCCGCGTACGCCGGCAAGAGCGCGGCGACGCCCGCCGTGGACGCATGGGCGCGGTGCGCGGTGCCGAACGCGTCGTTCACGTACGCCTCGCCGAGCGCGGCCAGCTCCTCGCAGAACGCGGGATCGTTCTTCTTCTCGCGCTTGTCGAAGCGCAGGTTCTCCACCACCAGCACGTCGCCGTCGCGCAGCGAGGCGGCTTTCGCGCGGGCGTCGTCGCCCACCGTGTCGGTGGCGAACACCACGGGCTTGCCCATAAGCTCGGAGAGCTTCTGGGCGGCGGGACGCAGCGTGAACGACTCCTCGAAGCCCTCGCCGGCCGGACGGCCGAGATGGCTCATGAGGATGACGCGCGCGCCTTGCGTGACGAGCTTCTGGATGGTGGGCAGCGCCGCGCGGATGCGCGTGTCGTCGGTGACGGCGCCGTCCTTCACCGGCACGTTGAAGTCGACGCGCACGAGCACGCGCTTGCCGCGCGCGTCCAGCTCGTCGATGGTTTTGATCTCGGCCATGGGGCCCTCCTGTCTAAACGAGAAACGAGCCTGCCAAGGCAGGCTCGTTTCGGGGAATGCTGTTAAAGAAGGATCTTCACCAAGTCCTTCACACGGTTCGAGTAGCCCCACTCGTTGTCGTACCAGGAGATGCACTTGACGAAGTTGCCCTCGCCGCCCAGCACCATGGTCAGCTTGCTGTCGAAGATGGAGGAGTGCGGGTTGTCCACGATGTCGATGGAGACGATCGGGTCCTCGGTGTACTCCAGGATGCCCTTGAGCGGGCCCTCGGCGGCGGCCTTCATCGCGGCGTTGATCTCATCGGCCGTGGCGTCCTTCTCAAGCTCCACGGTGAGGTCGACCATCGATCCGTCCGGCGTGGGAACGCGGGTGGCGAAGCCGTCCAGCTTGCCCTTGAGCTCGGGCAGCACCAACGACACCGCGCGGGCGGCGCCCGTGGTGGTGGGGATCATCGACATGGCGGCCGCGCGGGCGCGACGCAAGTCCTTATGGGGAAGGTCGAGGATCTTCTGGTCGTTCGTGTAGGAGTGGATCGTGTTCATGTAGCCGCGCTTGATGCCGAAGTTGTCCATGAGCACCTTCGCGAAGGGGGCCAGGCAGTTCGTCGTGCACGAGGCGTTCGAGATGATGTTGTGCTTCTCGGGATCGTACTGGTCGTCGTTCACGCCCATGACGATGGTGATGTCCTCGTTCTTGGCCGGCGCGGAGATGACGACCTTCTTGGCGCCCGCGTCAAGGTGCGCCTTGGCCTTCGTGCCGTCGGTGAAGAAGCCGGTGGACTCGACGACGACGTCGACGCCCAGCTCGCCCCAGGGGAGGTTGGCGGGCTCGCGCTCGGAGAGCACCTTGACCGCATGGCCGTCGGCCACGAAGCCGTCCTCGGTGACCTCGACCGTGTCGAAGGCGCGCCCGTGGATGGAATCGTACTTGAGCAGGTGGGCCATCGTCGGAATGTCGCCGAGGTCGTTCACTGCCACAACCTCGATCTCGGGATCGTTCACCATCGCGCGGAACGCCAGGCGGCCGATGCGACCGAATCCGTTAATGCCTACTTTGATTGCCATGCGTATCCCCTTTCATAAGATACTCTTGCTCGCAGAAGCTTAAACGATAATACAACACGTACGCGAACCATTCTAGCGGTGTAACTCTTTCGCCATCTGCTCGATCCGGCGAACGCGATGGTAAACGGCCGATTTGGACAGGGGCGGGGTCGCGCGCTCGCCCAGCTCCTTGAGGGTGGCGTCGGGATAGGTCACGC
>NZ_DBFEGU010000311.1:0-10120 GCF_048329335.1 Eggerthella sp.
CACCCGTGCGCCCCGCCCACCCCCTGGCGGGGCGCTGGCGGCCGGATTCCCCCTCCCTTTCTCTTCCGGCCGCTTTTCCTCTTTCATGGGCGCTGCGCACTCCCCCTCCGCGCAGCGCCCGTCTGTATTCCGACGAATCGAGGTGGCATCTATGGAAGAATCCCACGTTCCGCATTGGGGCATGGTCATCGATCTTGCGAAGTGCGTCGGGTGCGATTCGTGCACCGTGGCGTGCAAGGCCGAGAACCGCACGCCTCCGGGCGTCACGTACAACGTGGTGCTGGAACAGGAGACGGGCGCGTATCCCAACGTGCGTATCGAGGCGATCCCCCGTCCCTGCATGCAGTGCGAGAACCCCGCCTGCGTGTCGGTATGCCCGGTGAGCGCGACGTACCGCGGCGATGACGGCATCGTGGTCATCGACGCCGACCGTTGCATAGGCTGCAAATACTGCATCGCCGCGTGCCCGTACGGCGCGCGCTCGGCCGACGAGGGTTCGTCGTACGCAGTCGAGATGCAGGCGGCCGATCAGGTGACGGCGCCCGAGTACGGCGTGGACCACGGCGCGCGCGGGAAGTACCGGGGCACGTACGGCACCGTGCGCAAGTGCACGTTCTGCGCGCACCGCATCGCCGAGGGCGAGGCGCCCGCGTGCTGCGAGACGTGCATCGGCGACGCGCGCTACTTCGGCGATCTGAACGATCCGTCGTCGAAGGTGGCGCAGCTGGCCGCTTCGCCGCGGGCGTTCCGCCTGCGCGAGGAGCTGGGCACGAACCCGTCCGTCTACTATCTGAAATGAGCGAGGTGAGCATCTATGGCATCTGAAACGAAGCGCAGGCGCTGGCTGCCGGCACCGTTCTCGCGCCGTGCTACCATCGTGTGGGCGGTGATCGTAGCCGTGCTGCTGGTTGCGGGCGCGTACTTCATGTACGACCGCTTGGCGAACGGACTGGGCATGGCGGGAGCCACGAATTCCGTGCCCTGGGGCTTGTGGGTGGTCGTCTACATCTGGTTCTCCGGTTTGGCGGGCGGCTTGTACCTCCTTTCGGCGCTGGTCTACCTGCTGAGGATTCCCCGCTTCGCGCCCGTCGCGCGCATGGCGCTTGGTTTGAGCGTGGTGTCGCTTGTCGTGTCGATGATATTCATCGGCATCGACCTGGGCGCCATCCGGCATTCGCTGGGAACGCTGCTGTTCTTCCATTGGTCGTCGCCGTTGGCCTGGGAGATCAAGGCGTATATGTTCTTCATGGTCGTGGCCGTCGCACAGTTCGTGCTCGTGCTGCTGAACGACAAGCGAGCTGCCGAGGCTGCTGGCGAGCCCAGCATGGAATCGCTTCGGCGGCGCGGCAACGTGAACCTGGCCATCCGCGTGCTGGCCGGGGTGGGCGTGGCCACGTCGTTCGTGGGCCCTCCGGGCGGTACGGGCATGTTCTTCGCTGCGGTGAAGACGCGCGGGCTGTGGGAGGGCGGCATCACGTCGGTGCTGTTCTACGTCATGGCCGTGGTGACGGCTGCCGCGTTCCTGATCGTCGCATATCGGCTGCTCGCGCGGCTGCGCGGGGCGCGGCCGGACGGTAGCGCGCTCGTGGGTCTGAACCGCGTGCTGGCGGCGTCGCTGTTCGCGCTGGCGTTCTGCGTGTTCTTCCAGATCGCCCCGCCGTTGCTGTCGGGCGATCCGGCGTCGGCGACGGCCGTGGGCGTGATGGTGTCGGGTTCTTTGGCGCCGCTGTTCTGGATCGGCGAGATCGGCCTGGGACTGGCGGTGCCCGCGGCGCTGTTGGCCGTGGGGGCGTTTCGTTCGCGCTGCGCGGCCGGCGGCGCTTGGACGGTCGCTGCTGCCGTCTCCGCCATGGCGGGCATCCTGGCGCTGCGCTACGTGCTGGTGGTGGCAGGGTTCTCGGTTCCGCTTCTGGGCGGCATGCCCCTGCCTGCGTACGTGCCCACTTTGGGCGAGGCGATGGTGACGCTGTTCGTTCTGGGATTGGCCGTCGGCTGCTACGGACTGGCTGTGCGCCTGCTGCCGCTCGAACGCAGGAGCGCGAGCGAGGGCGAGGCGCGGTTGGAAAGCTCCTACGAGGGCGCAGGTTCGGCCGCCGTGTCGTGCGGCGGGGTTTCGACGGGCAAGGAGGTGCGCGATGGAAGCGCAGCATAAAGACGGACGGCGATGCGATGCCGCAAGCGAGCCTCAGCGTTCGAGCTTGTTCGGAACGCCTTCGCGGCGCGCCGTGGTCGGCGCCGGTTGCGCGGTCGCCGCAGGCGCCTTGGTCGCCGGAGGCGGGCTGGGCGCGTACATGGCCGCTGATGACCCGCTGACCGACGAGCCTCACGGGCGCGGCAACGCCACCGGCGCGTACACGGCCGACGACGTCATCCTGTCCATGTGCAACAACTGCAACAGCTACTGCACCATCAAGGTGCGCGTGACCGATGCGGCCGACGGCAAGCAGGCGAACGACGGCGCCACCGCGCTGGTGCGCAAGATCGCGGGCAATCCGTACTCGCCGCTCAACTCGCAGCCCTACGCGCCGATCCCCTACGCTACGCGGCCCGAGGAAGCGCTCGCCCCCGGCGACGACATGGCCGTGGCCGGTCGCGCTTCGAACGGGGGCATGATCTGCCTCAAGGGCCAGGCGGGCATTCAGCTCGTGCACGACCGGTTCCGCATCACGCAGCCTTTGCGCCGCGTGGGGGAGCGCGGGTCGGACGAGTGGGAGACGGTCAGCTGGGACACGGCCCTCGACGAGATCGTGAACGGGTCGCCCGCGCTGGGCACGCCGGGCATCGCCGAATGGTACGCCTACGCGCCGAAGAAGCAGGTGGAGGCCGATGTCGCGCTTGTGGAGTCGGGCGAGATGACCAAGGACGCCTTCGCGGCGAAATGGGCCGACAAGCTGATCGACGTGGAGCATCCCGACCTCGGCCCCAAGTCCAACCTGTTCTGCTCGGCCGGCGGCGACCGCATGTTCCTCGTCGGAGACCGCTTGACGCAGCTGGGGTTCGGCTCGGTCAACAACTTCAACCACGGCGGCGTGTGCGGCATGACGGGCGTCATGGCCAACGTGCGCACGCACCCCACGACGAACCATAAGCGCATGTACGCCGACATCGACCATTGCGAATGCCTTATCATCTGGGGCACCGAGCCCATGACGGCGAACAAGGGTCCGTCGTGGCTGGCTCCGCGCCTGTCGGTGGCGCGCGAGCGCGGCATGAAGCTGTACGTGGTCGATCCGCGCCAAGGGCGCAGCGCGTCGAAGGCCGACGTGTGGCTGCCCGTGATTCCCGGCAAGGACGCCGAGCTGGCGTTCGCCATGATGTCGTGGATCATCGCGAACGAGCGCTACGACGCGGCCTACCTGTCGGCGCCCTCCAAGAAGGCCGCCGCCGCACTGGGCGAGCCCACCTGGTCCGATGCGACGCACCTCGTGGCCGTCGACCTGCCGAACCGGCCTATCGTCACGGCCAAGGTGCTGGGGCGCGCGGGCGAGGCCGGCGCGAACGGCGAGGCGCTGGCCGACGACGCGCGCTTCGTGCTGGTGGACGGCGAGTTGACTCTCGCCGATGCCGCTGAGGGCGCCGCCGATCTGCTGGTGGACGCAGAGATCGACATCAAGGGAAAGCCTGCGCGCGTGAAGAGCGTGTTCCAGCTTTTGAAAGAGCGCGTCGAGGAGCGAACGCTGGAGGAGTACGCCGCCGATGCGGGTATCGAGCCCTCCGTGGTGGAAGAGGTGGCGCGCGAGTTCACGTCGCACGGCAAACGTGCCTGCGTCATGAGCTACCGCGGCCCGGCCATGCACGCCAACGGCTTCGATGCGGTGCGCGCCGTGGGGTATCTCAACTTCCTCATCGGCAACCACGATTGGAAGGGCGGTCACATCGCCGCCGCGGCGAAGTTCGCGCCGTTCGAGGGCCGCTACGACTTGAAGACCGTGCCGGACGCGCATGCCGGATGGGGCATTCCCATCACGCGCCAGAAGACCGAGTACGAGAAGACCAGCTACTTCAAGCAGGACGGCTATCCGGCGCCGCGTCCGTGGTACCCGCTGCCGGGCAACCTGTCGCACGAGATCGTGCCCACCTTGCGCGCGGGCTACGTGTACGATCATTTGGGCGCGCTGTTCATCCATCGCCATTCGCTGGTGGACTCCACGCCCGGCGGGCGGCGACTGGCCGACGTGCTGGGCGACCAGGACAAGATCAACCTGCTGGTGTCGTTCGACGTGGAGATAGGCGACACGTCGCGCTTTGCCGACTTCGTGTTACCGGACAAGGTGTACCTCGAGCGCTTCAGCCAGGAATCCATCTATCCGAACCAGCAGTACCAGCTCATCCAGCTGGGGCAGCCGGCGGTGCGCGCCTTCGACGGCCCGCGCTCGGTGGAGGACGTGTACTTCGACATCATGCAACGCCTCGGGCTGCCGGGCGTCGGCGAGCATGCCGTGCCGGTGGGCAAGGACGGCGACGGCGGCACGGCGG
Source organism: Eggerthella sp. (assembly GCF_048329335.1). Lineage (NCBI taxonomy): Bacteria > Bacillati > Actinomycetota > Coriobacteriia > Eggerthellales > Eggerthellaceae > Eggerthella > Eggerthella sp. Next base: position 4,477 of record NZ_DBFEGU010000311.1, read on the forward strand.
CCCTTTCGACCGAGTACGACTACTGGTTGAAGATGGCCGCGAACATCGCGTACGCTGGCGAGAAGCCGGCGCCCGACGCCGATGCCGACGAGCTGGCCCTGTTCGAGCGCGCCCGCAAGCGCGCGCTGGGCGAGGCGTTCGATCTGGAGGCGTGGAAAGCCGCCGTCACCGAGGAGGAATGGCCGAAGGTGGTGTACGTGCTGAACCGCGGCGGGCGGTTCGCGTCGGCCGACCCTGCGAAGGGCGACGGTTACGACGGAGATCTGATCAAGACGAAGTACGCTGGCTTGTGCGCGTTCTACGACCCGAAGACGGCTTCGCTGAAAGACGCGTTGACCGGTGAGAACTTCGACGGATTGGCCCATACGGCGCCGATCGCCTTCGCCGACGGCACGCCGATGGCGCGGCCGGCCGACCGACCGTTCGCGTTCATCAACTGGAAAGCGCGCACGAACGGCACGCACCGCACCATCGCCGCGTCATGGTTGCGCGAGACGACCACCGAGAACTTCGTATGGATGTCGCCGTCCGACGCTGCCGAGCGCGGCTTGAAGAACGGCGATGTCGTGGAGGTCGTGGGGCCTGAAGGCACGCTTTCCGGTCACGTGCGCGTGACCGAGGGCATTCGTCCCGGCGTGGTGGGGGCCAACTACTCGTTCGGCCAGCAGGGCTACGCCGCGCGCGCGGTCACCATCGACGGCATGTTGATGGGTCCGGCTCCCGATTACCTTGAAGAAGAGGGCATCCTCGACGGCGACGAGCCCGGCAAGCAGAAGACCGGTTTCGCCGGCGGGCGGGGGCGCGGCTTCTGTATGAACGAGCTGCTGCCCGAGGAGACGCTTGCCGGAGGAGGCGGCGTGACCGATCCTATCGGAGGCGGCGCCGCCCAGTTCGACCTCTGGGTGGACGTGCGGAAGGCGTAGGAATTCGGCGCACTCTAGGGCGCGGGGAAGGCCATGCGGTCCAGCGATCTTCCCCGCGCCGATTCGTGATGGGTGCGGCGTGCGGTCGGCGCGGCGTGCGACGTTCGGTTCCCCAGAACCTCTGCCGCCGCCGTGGAGGGGATGCGCTATGAGGAAGGGCGCGGCTGCCGCGCGCTGGGCGCGAGCTGGTTTGTGAATTTCGCTTGGAGCGGGCCACTTTCTCGAAGATACGGGGGTTCCGGCTTCCGCTATACTTGCCCGCTGTGAAATCGCTTCTATACATATTCGAGCGCTACACCAGCCTTCGCCAGCTTTCGCGGCGACGTTCGCGCACGGCTGCGTTCCGCGCGCCGGGCGAAGTGGGCCCCGGCGTGTGGCAAGGCCATCGATGAGCGGACTCTCGTAAGCGGACGGCCTTGTTCGACGGCCTCCGCGTTTTCGCTTTCCTCATTCATATTCCCCGATCGATCGCCGGCCGTTCTCTTCGTGCGCCTTCCTGCGCGCGAGCGAGGGTATCGGCTCGGTCGTCGACGCGTCCGCAAAGGAAGTCGATGCGCTCTTGAACGAACAACAATTGGTTGCTGAACAGCACAAAGTAACTCGCAAGGAAATCACCGTCATCGGCATCGTGCTGGCAGGTGCGTTCCTTGCCATCCTGAACCAGACCGTCCTGTCGCCCGCGCTGCCGAAGCTGATGGACGCGTTCTCCATCTCGGCCGGCACCGCGCAGTGGGTGACGTCCATCTACATGCTGGTCAACGGTATCATGGTGCCCATCACCGGGTTCCTCATCGACCGCTTCTCCACGCGCAAGCTCTTCTTCGTCTCGCTGATCTCGTTCATCGTGGGCACGGCGCTGTGCGCGGGGGCTCAGACGTTCGAGCTGCTCATCGTAGGCCGCGTGCTGCAGGCGGCCGGCGCGGGCGTGCAGCTGCCGCTCGTGGGCGTGGTTCCCATGCTCATCTTCCCGCCCGAGAAGCGCGGCACGGCCATGGGCATGGCCGGCATCGTGATGAGCTGCGCGCCGGCGGCCGGTCCGGTGCTGGCCGGGGGCATCATCGACGCGTGGGGCTGGCGCATGATGTTCTGGGCGATGATCCCGCTGGCCATCCTCGTGCTGGCGGTGAGCTTCTTCCTGCTTACGAACGTGGGGGAGCTCAAGCGCCCGCACCTCGACGTGCCGTCCATCGTCCTGTCCACGTTCGCGTTCGGCGGCCTGCTGTACGGTTTCTCCAGTGCAAGCACGCTGGGCTGGGGCAACGCCGTGGTCGTCGACAGCATCGTCGTGGGCGTGGTCGCGCTCGCGTGGTTCATCCATCGCCAGCTGCATATCGAGGAGCCGCTGCTGCAGCTGCGGGCTCTCAAAACGCCCACGTTCGCGTACTCGGCCGTCATCGTGACGGTGGTCAACTCGGCGCTGGCCGTGGGCAGCGTCATCCTGCCCATCTACCTGCAGAACGTGCTGGGACTGACAGCGTTCGAAACCGGCATCCTCATGACGCCCGGTGCGGTGGCCACCATCTTCCTGAGCCCGGTCAGCGGTATGCTGTTCGACCGGTTCGGGCCGCGCGTCATAGCCATCGTGGGCTTGACGGGGCTCACCGCTTCGCTGGCGGCGCTGTCCTTCGTCGACGACAAGACGATGGTCGCGTACCTCGTAGCGTTCTACGTCATCCAGTCCTCCGGTCTGACGCTGGCGAACATGCCGGTCACCACCTGGGGCATCAACGCGCTGCCGAACGACATGATCGCGCACGGCAACGCCATCAGCAACACGGGGCGCCAGGTGGGCGGCGCGGTGAGCACCGCCCTCATCGTGACGGTGATGACCATGGTGACCGCGGCGAACGCCGAAGCCGGCCCGGTGCTGTCCACGGCGGCGGGCATCGACGTGGCGTACGGCATCTCCGCGGCCGTGGCCGGCATCGCTCTGGTCATCGCCGTCTTGAAGGTGCGCAACGTCAAGAAGCAAGCGGTCGCCTCGCCCGCATCCCAGGCCGAAGCGCCGCTTGAGATCGAAATGGAAGAAGCTCGGGAAGGAGCTGCACGATGAATCGGACGATCGGCGACATCATGGAGCGGGACGCGTACACGTGCCGCTACGACCAGGACCTCGGCGAGGTCGTGGCCCTGTTCAACGAACTGGGCACGAGCGGGCTCGTGGTGATCGACGAGGATCGCCATGTGGTGGGATTTATCAGCGACGGCGACATCATGAAGGCGGTCGCCGCGCAGAAGACGCGCTCCATCTTCGGCGGCGGGTACTCCAACATGGTGCTGTACGACAACGAGTCCTTCGAGGAGAAGGCCCGCGCGCTCAAGCGCCGCAACGTCATGGAGCTGGCCGTGCAGCGGGTGCTGTGCGCCACGGCCGACCAGACCATCGGCGAGATCGCCGACGTGCTGGCGAAGAAGAAGTTCAAGAAGGTGCCGGTCATCGACGAGGACGGCAGGCTCATCGGCATGGTGCGCCGCGCCACCATCACCCGCTACCTGTTCGATGTGCTGTTCGGCGAGGAAGAGCCGAGCGCCGAGTAGCGCCGGGGCTTATACTGGCAGCATCAACCGCATCGGTGCGCGTCGAGAAGGGAGAACGTCATGAAGGTGATCGTCGTCGGATGCCTCGGGCAGATGGGGCAGCCCGTCAGCCGATTCGTCGCCGAGCGCGAGGGTATGGAGCTGGTGGGAGGCGTGGGCCCTGCGGGACGCGACTACATCGGCCGCGACCTCGGCCAGGTGGTGGGCCTCGGACGCGATCTGGGCATCCCCGTGGCGGACGACCTCTCGTCCGTCATCGACGCGTGCGACGCGCTCATCGACGTTTCCAGCGTGGAGCAGTGCCTCGAAACGCTCGACTTGGCCGTGGCGCATGGGAAAGCTCTCGTCACGGCCAGCACGGGGTTCTCGCCCGAACAGTTCGAACGATTCGAAGCGGCCGGCCGGCACATCCCGATCATCTTCAAATGCAACACCTCGAAGATGGTGAACGTGATGCTGAAGTTGGTGGAGATCGCGGCGCGGGCGCTCGTGGACGAGACGGATATCGAGATCATCGACCAGCACGACCGCGATAAGCTGGATGCGCCCAGCGGCACCGCCGTCATCATCGGCAACATGATCGCGGAGCTCAAGGGCACCACGCTCGACGAGCTGGCCGAGTACGGCCGCGAGGGCCGCGGCGCGTGCAAGCCGGGCGGCGTGGGCTTCCATTCGCTGCGCGCCGGCGATATCACGAGCGACCACAAGGTGTACTTCGGAGGCATGGGCGAGCGTTTGGAGATCACCCACTACTCCTACGGCGACGACTGCTTCGCCCGCGGCGCCGTGGACTGCGCCGCGTATCTCCAAGGAAAGCCCGCGGGCGTTTACAGCATTAAAGACGTGTTCGACCTGCGTTAGCGTACCGCCCGCCTTCTAGGGGCGGCGGGCTTGGCGGGCGGCCGTCACGAAGAGGGCGCAGGCGATGAGCGCGAGCGCCGCCGCGGGCGCAAGCGGCATCGTGCCACCGAGGAACAGGGCGATCGTGCAGGCGAACAGGGCGCCGGCCAGCACGGCGGCCACCGCCCAGCCTCTTTGGATACGGGTCATGGCGGCCCTCCTTTCGTCGAAGCATCTACGGTACCAGCTTGCCTTGCAGGGGTGGGGGCGACGCGCTGACATCGAAGTCACGATCGGGCAACACCTTCTCAAACGGGGCGGCGGGTCAGCTGCCCTGCCTGTTCGCGCTCCTAGGATGAGGGCTGTTTATATGACAGCTAGGGGATTCATCGTGAATCCTGAGGAGGTGAAATCGTATGGATCTCGCATTGCTTCAAATGCCGATGGTTCTGTTCACCACGCTCGTGCCGATGGCTTCGGGCGCGTTCGTCGGCCTGGCGCTGGCGTTTCTGACCTCGCGTTTCAGCAAGGAGTGCCTCGCCCGCATCGACCGCTGGACGCTGCTTCCGATGGCGATCCTCGCCGTGGGCTACATCGCGTCGTTCGTGGCGCTCTCGTCGCCGCAGTATTCGATGAGCTTGTTCCAAGGCGTCGACATCGCGCCGTTGTCCTTCGTGGGCATCGCCGGCATGCTATTCATCGCGCTGGCCGTGGTGTACTGGATCATCGCGATGACGGGCAATCTGGACGAGCGTCCGCGCAAGGTGTTCGCCACCGTAGTGGGCGCGGCTTCGCTGCTGCTGTCGCTCAGCATCGGGGTGATGTACATGGGCTCCGCGGTGCTCACCTGGAACTCTCCGCTCGTGCCGCTCGGCATCATCGGGTTCTGCATCGCAGGCGGCGTGCCGCTCGGCGTGCTGGTCGTCGCTCTCGCGGGTGGGATGCCCGAAGCGCGCTTGACGCGGTTGCCAACGGTAGCGCTGTTCACGGCCTTTATCGGCGTGGTGGCGGCCATCGTCGCCGTCAGCGCGCAGCTGCTGTTCGCCCAGTCCACGTTCAACGCGTTCTTTCCGGGCTCCGACGTGCTTCCCGGTTCGTGGGTGTACCTCGTGATATCCATCGTGGGGTTCGTTGTTATGCTGGCGACTCTGCGCGCCACGCTCATGCCCGGCGGCCACAATGTGGCGGCGATGGGAAGGACGGCGGGTGCTGCGGCGGCCATCCCGCTGCGCGATCGCGAGGACGTCGATGCTGATGCTCCCGTGGGCGTCCGTTCGGCCATCCCGCTGCTCGTGGCCGGCAACGCGGCCGTGCTCATCGGCATCTTCGTGGCGCGCCTCATG
>NZ_DBFEGU010000312.1:0-1753 GCF_048329335.1 Eggerthella sp.
GGCGCCTACGCCTTCGGCGGCGGCCTGCACTGCTCCACGGCCGACGTCTACCGCGAGGGCGAGTGCCTCGACTACTTCCCGAACCGCGTCGCCGACCCGACCCTGGTTCGCCCGGAGATGTGGAACGACTAGTCGCGTAGCCCATACCGGGGCTCGCTCCCCTTACAGCGAGCCCCGGTTCATCCCGAAGTTCCGGCCTCCAAGGATCCCGTCTCGTGCAATGCGACGGCGTTCCTTGCACGAAGCGTCTCCCAGAGGCCGGCCGATTTGCTCCCGTATCATCACATTCATGTCGAAAGCGGCGCCGCAGCGTCCGCGTGCCTCGTCGTACCCCTACCCTTTCGCCCGCAAACGGGCAAGGCGTCCCCGTCAAGGACCCGGTCGACACGACTCCGCTCCAAGGAGGGATACATGAACCAACAAGCAAAGTACAAGCTTATCGGCTTCGTCATGATGTTCGCATCATCGTCGCTGATGGGCGGTATCGGAGCCTTCACCCGCTTCATCGACGCACCCGGCGACTTCGTGTCGTTCTGGCGCAACTTCGCAGGCTTGATCGCCCTCTCCCTCATCTTCTGCTTCGTCGGCGGAAGCTGGAAGAAGATCAAGGAAACCCGTTTCTCCGGCATGATGCTGCTCTCCGGCGTGTTCTTGGGCCTGCTCTCTGGCCTGTACTGCCTGTCTACGCAGTACACCACGCTGGCGAACGCATCGTTCCTCATCTACACCGGCCCCATCTACTCAACCATCCTGGCAGCGATCTTCCTGAAGGAAAAGCTCAACATCAAGGGCGTCCTGTGCATCGCCGCCGTGGTCGTCGGCATGCTGTTCATCGTCGGCATCGTCACGCCCGAGGGTCTGACCCTCGACCTCGATCCGAAGTACACCTTCGGCAACGCCATCGCCTTCGCTTCCGGCGTGGCCTACGGCCTGTACCTGTTCTTCTCGCGCTACCGCGAGGACTGCGACTCCAACGTCCGCTCCTGGTGGAACTTCCTGTTCGGCTCGCTGTCCATCGTCGTGCTGCTCGTCTGGCACCACTTCTTCCTGCAGCCGCTGTCCTACACCGAGAAGATCAACGGCGTGACGCAGTTCGACGCCTCGGGCCAGATCATCACCCACGCGTGGAACATGTTCACGATGCCCGGCTCGTCCTGGGTCGTGCTCATCGCCGCAGCGCTCATCACCGGCTTCGGCGCGTTCTACCTGCTCACCCATGCCACGAAACGCCTTAAGGCCGGCGAGCTGGCCGCCATCTCCTACCAGGAGACCATCATGGCGTCGCTTCTGGGCCTGGTCATGTTCGGCGAGACCATGACCACCTTCCAGATCATCGGCGGCGCGCTCATCGTCTGCGGTGGCGTCGCCCAGATCTTCTTCTCCACTGCAGCTGCAAGCAAGCAGGGCGAGAAGATCGAGAAGGAAGAGGAGATCCGCGAGAACCTTGAAGCGCGGCTCGACCAAGAGCAAGAGCGGGAAGCTCTCAGCTAGCCGAGCCGACCGCTAGGAAAGGAACGTGCACCTATGAAGATCACGAGCAACATGACCCACATCGCCACCGAGGTCGAGTTCGAGGCTCCGCTGAACGAAGACCAGCTGAGCGAGGTGTTCCAGAAGAGCGGCGTCCAGGGCTTCCCGGCCGAGCTCGACATCGCCGAGCGCACGGAGGACCACGTCCAGATGATGTCGCTTGACGGCCTGCTGGGCTTCGCCAAGGCGTCCGGGCTGTCCGCGGTGACCTACGACGTGACGT
>NZ_DBFEGU010000313.1:0-8657 GCF_048329335.1 Eggerthella sp.
CGCCGGCGTTCACCATGATCTCGCCCCATTTTCCGAACGACTTCAGCATGATGGCCGCCATCGACGGGTCGGCCATGCTGCCGACTTCCGCTTGCGAGTACACGCCGAGGGGCAGAAGCGACACGACGATGTAGAGCGCCAGCGTGACGAGGAAGCCGATGGTGGTTGCTTTGCGCACTGCGGCCTGCGATTTCGCCTTGCCCGACACGACCACGGCGCCCTCGATGCCCAGGAACAGCCACAGCGTGACCAGCATCGTGGACGAAACCTGAGGCATGACGTTGCTGAAGTCCAAGGTCAATGCCACGCCGTCTTTCATGCCCCAGAAGCCTTCCATGAACACCGAGAACTTGAACACGGTGGCCACGGCCAGGATGAAGATGAACACGGGCAGCAGCTTGCCGATGGTGCCGATGATGTTCAGGAAGCTGGTGGACTTCGCGCCGCGCAGGGCCAGCAGGTACATGATCCACGTGATGATGGAGCCGCCGATGATGGACGGAATGTTATTGCCGCCCGTGAAGTCGGGCACGAAGTAGTTCAGCGTGGCCATGACGAGCACTGAGTAGGCAACAAGCGCGAAGCAGTTGCAAATCCAGTAGCCGTACGCCACGAAGAAGCCGATCAGCTTGCCGAAGCCTTTCTCGGCGTACGTGTACAGGCCGTTCGTGAGCTCGGGTCGCGCGGCCGACAGGATGCGGAACGTGTTCGCGATGAACCAGATGCCGATGCCGGTGACGACCCAGGCGATGATGATGGCTCCTGCGGAGGCGTCTGCGGCCATGTTCTGGGGGAGGTTGTAGATGCCTCCGCCGATCATGGCGCTGATGACGATGCCTACCAGGCCGATCAGGCCAACTTTTTTCGAGCTGTCCTGGGCCGATGATCCGCCGGAACCGGAAGCGGTTTTGTCTGCCATGTTTCCAGTCCTTGTCTAAACGTGATCGAGCCGCCCGGGGGTTGCCTGGACGGCTCGATCAGGGGGATACCGTCGGTTACGCGATGTCCGTGAGCGGCTCGAAGTCCATTTGCTTGAGCCAGTCGGACAGGTGCAGGTTGTTGAGCGAGGCGAATCCGGTAGCGGGCACGGCGTTGCGGGCCAGCGTGACGTAGGGACCCACCGTGATGGCGTTGCCGATCTCGCCCGGCTTCATCATGCGGTGAGCGAAGCCCACGTAGGTGCGGTCGAACAGCACGTTCTGGTCGCGGCCGCACTCGACGACGGACCAGACGATAGCTTTGCGATGCTGCTCGAGGAACGCGATCATGTCCTCTTCGTTGTCGTTCTCGGTCCACACGCCGGCATCCTCGATGAACAGGTCGGCCGCGAAGTCGCGATCGGCGGAAAGGGAGATGGCGATGAAGGACCACACGCCGTAGCCTTCGCCCTCCTTGAGCGGGCGGTCGGTCTTCGGGCGGTAGGCGACGACGCCCTTGTTCGCGCAGATGGTGTGCGCGCCCGGAATGGGATGGTAGCGGCGGTTCTGCTCGGTGCCGAACAGCTCCACGCCTGCGCTCAGCAGCGGGGCGGCGTCGTACACTTCCAGCTCGCGGCCGTTCCACTGCTTCTCGGTGAACAGCGGCTTGCTCTTGCCGTTGTCGACCGAGTCGTGGCGGGCGAGGTCGTAGCCCCACACCTGTCCGGCCATGCCGCAGAACGACGAGGCGGTCAGCATGTTGATCTGGCCGACGTACGCATCGGCGGCCTCGGCCTTGTCGTACGTGACGATGCGGTCGACCAGCTCGTCGTTGGTCTTCTCCACCGTGCCTGCCGAAACCTTCAGCACGGACACGTAGCCGTTGCCGTAGGCGCCGGGCATGCCGTATCCGTCGCAGTAGTCGTCGTACGGACTGATGGCCGTCTTGTCGATATGCGGCGCGCGCATGGTTGCATGGTGGTTTGCCTCGCGAGCGATAGTGCGGTTGCGTCGCTCCTCAACGTTCTTCATGGATGGAACTCCTTTCGTATGCGAACGATTTCAGCGCCGATTGTAGGACCCCTCGTGCGTGTGGAATTTCGCAGGGGGGTTTCGATGGCGAGCCGTGCTTTGCCCGACGATGCGCCGTCACGAAGATGAAAGGAAGGTGTTGCCGGGATTCGTCGCATCTCTTGACGGTGCTGTTGACATACCGTATATTACAAACGTTATATAACGGTTGTAATATACGGGAGGGTGAGGATGCCGGAGCAGAAAGTGGGGCGCGAGACGGTGCTCGATGCTGCACTGGGCTTGCTGCGAGAGAGGGGAGAAACGGCGCTGAGCGCACGGACGGTGGCCGAGCGGGCGGGCTGCTCGGTGCAGCCGATCTACAGCTTGTTCGGCGACATGCGAGGACTCGTGCACGCACTGTACGACCATGCGCGCGCGTGGGTCGCGGCGTACAACCGCGAGCATGTGGACGACGGCCGTAATGCGTTCGAGGCGAATGGGTTGTCGCATCTGCGCCTTGCGCGCACGGAGCGTCATTTGTTCCAATTCCTGTACCTATCTCCGCACATGGAGGCGACGAGCTTCGCGGAAGTGTACGAGAGCGTGGCCATCAACGGCGTGCAGCAATGCATCGAGGAGCTGGGGCATCTGTCGCCCGCGGCGGCGCGCGCGCTGTACCTGCACATGATCGTGTACACCCACGGTATGGCGGCCATGCTGGTTGCGGGCGCGCAATTTTCCGACGAGGAACTGGGCGAACGCTTGAACGAGGCCTTCACGGGTCTGCTGACGTTGGTGAGATGAGGGAAACCATGGAGGAGTCGGAGAGAAGTTGTGCGAGCGATGCTTCACGTGAAGCATCGGGTGTTTCAGAACGTATGTTGCATGATGCCGCCTCGGCCGAGACGCGAGCGGGGGAGCCGAATGGTCCGATGCGAGGCGGGCGAGGACGTGTAGCCGCGCGGTCGGCCGACGAGGTGCGCGGGTCGGCAGCGCGCTCGGCCGACGAGGTACGTGCGCGGCGCGAACGGGGAAGGAAGCGGCAGAACGCGCGGAGGCTGGCCCTGCTCGTGTCGTTTCTGCTGTTCCCGGTCATCATCTTCTACTTCTCGCCGGCGCTGATCATCGAGGGCGCCTTGGAAGGGGCGGTGGCTGCCAGCATGCTCGTGTTCTGCCTGCAGTTCTTGTCGGCTATCGTGCTGCGTCGCGCGTGGTGCGGGTGGTTGTGCCCGGCGGGCGGCCTGCAGGAGCTTGAGGCGACCGCCGTAGGCAAGCCCGCGAAACTGGGGTGGAGGGCGCGCGTCAAGTATGTGATCTGGGTGCCGTGGGTGTGCTCCATCGTAGCGTGCGCATGGATCGCCGGTGGTTTCACGACGGTCGACCCGTTGTACGGCATACCGGGCGGCGTGTCTATGAACAGCCCTTTGGGATTGCCTATCTATTTCGGCATCGTGGCGCTGTTCTTCGTTCCCAATCTGCTCTTGGGGCGTCGCGCCATGTGCCACTGCATCTGCTGGATGGCGCCGTTCATGGTATTGGGCGAGAAACTGGGTTCGGCGCTGCGGGTTCCGCAACTGCGCATCGAGGCCGATCCGAATGGCTGCATCGGCTGCGGGAAGTGCGACCGCGCGTGTCCGATGAGCCTGCCGGTGCAAGACCTCCTGGCCGGCGGTGCCGTCGCCGACGCCGAATGCATCCAGTGCGCCGCCTGTGCCGACGTATGTCCCAAGGGCGTGCTGCGTCTGCGCATGGGCCGCATGCGGTAAGCGAGCCCGAATCGGAATGTATCACGTGAAACATTAGTACTGTTTGTCCACTTCGATCAGCGCATGCCCTTCTTTCGAATAACGTCTGGCGAGGGGAGCGCCGCGCAACCTCAATCCGGTCGAAAAAAATTGCACGCGTCTGTTGACCCTCACGTAACGTGAGGGTGTACGCTGGTTGCACGCAGGAAAGGAGGCGCGCATGGAACGGGAACGGACGGGCGTCGGGTACACGGTGCACGAGTTGGCCGAGCTGTCGGGATGCACGGTGCGCACGCTGCATCATTACGACGATCTGGGGCTGGTGCCCGCGCAGCGCGCCAACAACGGGTACCGGCGCTACGGCGCGGCCGAAGTCGACCGGCTGCATCAGGTGCTGCTGTACCGGGAATGCGGCATGCCGCTTGCTGCCATCGGGCGTTTGCTGGACGACCCCGCGTTCGATGCGCGCGACGCGCTGGCCGGCCACCTGCGCGAGCTGCATGCGCGCAAGCGGCGATTGGACGGATTGATCGCGAGCGTGGAGAAGACGCTCGCCTGTATGGAAGGTTCTGCAACCATGGAAGACGAAGAGAAGTTCGAGGCGTTCAAGCAAGGCCTCGTGGACGAGAACGAGCAGCGCTACGGCAAGGAGGTGCGCGAGCGTTGGGGCGACGATGCGGCCGATGCGAGCAACGCGAAGCTCATGGGCATGAGCGTCGAGCAGTACCGCCGAACCCAGGAGTTGGAGCAGGGCGTCAAGGATGCGCTGGTGGCAGCGATGGCCGCGGGCGACCCGACGGGCGAGGACGCGCACCGCGCGGCCGACCTGCACCGCCAATGGCTGTGCAAATTCTGGAAAGACGGAACGTATTCGAAGGCCGCGCACCTCGGCCTAGCCGAGATGTACGTGGCCGACGACCGCTTCAAGGCCTACTACGAGGCCGTCGCCCCCGGTGCTGCGGAATTCCTCCGCGACGCCATCAAGGCGTACTGCGCATAGGAACGTGCGCCCCGTCGCCATTCGCGGCGGCGGGGCGGCATCTTCGCTCGTAAAACACGCCTCGGCTCCCAACGCGTGTTTTACGAGCGAAGATGCTTCGCCGGAGCGTGGTTATTCTTCTTCGCTTGCGAGCAGGCAGGTTGCTTCTAAGGCTTGCGACAGCTCCTCCTCGGTTGGCAGGCAGAGCACGTACTGCGATGCGAAGATCCCCTTCTTATCGGCGAGGACGGAATACTTGGCTACCGCCTCGTTGCGATTCGCGCAGAGGACGATGCCGATGGTTGGATTGTCGTCAGGCTGGGTGCATTGGTCGTCGAACAGGCGAACGTAGAAGTCCATCTGCCCGACATCCTGGGGCGTGAGCTTCCCGGTTTTCAGGTCGATCAGGACGAAGCATTTGAGGACGTAGTGATAGAACACGAGGTCGATGTAGTAGTGGTCGCCATCGGCGCTGACTCGCTGCTGGCGCGCGACGAACGAGAACCCCTTCCCCAACTCCAATAGAAATTGCTGGAGTTTGTCCATGAGCGCTTGCTCTAAATCCGTTTCCAGGTAGTTCGAGTTGCCGTTCAGATCGAGGAAGTCGAGCACGTAGGGGTCTTTGAGGATGCCGTCGGCTTTAGTTGGCGGCTCGAGGTTCTGGATCTCTTGTCGAACCTCGTCTTTTCCTTCTGCGCGAGTGGCCAAAAGCCGTTCGTAGTAGAACGAGTGGATCTGCCGGTCGAGTTGTCGTACCGTCCAGCGCTCTTCGACGGCGGAGCGCACGTAGAAGTCGCGACGGACGGGATCATCTATGCGTATGATCAGGCGATAATGAGACCAACTCAATTCCGCACACAGTGTGTGCGGAATTGGGAAAGCTTGATAGAATTGCCGCATAGCTTGAAGATTTCGTTCCGTGAACCCCTTTCCGAATTCGGCTGTCAGCCGTTCGGACAGGTATTCCATCAGATGCTGGCCGTATTCGGCGCGGTCGCCCTGCGCTTCGACGATTTGCCGGCCGATCTCCCAATATGCGGAAACCATCGCGTCGTTGACTGCCGCCGCCGCTTTCGTGCGCGCGGTTTCGAGTGCGGTGCGAACCGATTGATAGACGGCTTCGTCCGGGGAAGGATCGTAGATCTGCGCCATGGACAGCCTCCTTTCGAGAAGGCGGCTGTCCTTTGCGGGAAAGTTAGGGTAGCACCCAACCAGTGAATACGATGCGCTTCATTATACAGAACATCAGTTCGTTTATCAAGCCTCGTCTTCCGTCAGATCCAATCGGTTGATGCGGTCGGCCAGGTCGGCGCCGCGTTCGTAGAACAGGAGGTCTTCGTTGTGAGCGAAGTAGCGCTCGCAGCCGTGGTCGTTGATGAAGGCCATGCCGTAGCGGTTCACGGACAGGTCGGTGACCAGCAGCAGCATCTCCTGGCCATTGCGGAACGCGTCCTCCACGAAGCGGAAGGCGTTGTCCAAAGCGCTCGACACGGCCGCGATGCGCGCGTCCAGCGCATCGACCATTTCCCCGAACAAAGCTTTCACCTGCGAGAACGGCACCCCGCCGCCCGCAGCGTCGCAGCGCAGCGCGCGGTCGATCAGCGCAAGCGCGCGCTGGTAGGCCACGTACTTCTCGTCCGACAGCAGGCCCGCTTTGCGCTCGGTGTCCAAGCGTGCTTGGAGCGAGGCGGCTTCTTCGCGCAGGAGGGGCAGCGCGTTCGCGTCGTCGACGGTCAGCGCATCCCGCATCGCCGCCAGCCGTCCGTGCGCGAACTCCACCGCGCGCTCTTCCATCACGGCGTCGCGCAACCGTCCGCCCAAGGCGTCCGTGATCAGTCCCATGAGCGATACCCGTTCGTCGAACGCCGCCTCGCGGGCGCGTTCGACCACGCTCTGTTCCGCGGAGCCTTCCAGTATGCGTTCGATCTGGTAGTCGGCGCGGTACTTCGTGAACAGGTCGTAGTACACGCTGAAGCGCTTCGCAATCTCACCGTTCTGCACGTACTGGCCGATCAGCAGCTCGTCCACCGGGATGTCCTGCTCCTCGTACAGCTTCATCATGGCGGAGAGGTCGTCCCAGCCGCGCGCCGTGACGAACGACTTGCCGTCCACGGTGGTCTCCACGCGGTAGAAGTGATCGCGCTCGATGTCGAGGTACGTGAGCACGGCGGGGTGCACGCCCGTCTCCACGGCGAAGTCGCGCCAGGCGGCGAAATCAGGCTCCACGTCGATGCGCTTGAGGCGGTCCCAGGTGGCGATGTCGAAATCGTGCGCCGTGCGGTTGTACTCGGGCGGGTTGCCGGCCGTAACCACGATCCATCCGTCAGGCACGCGGTGGCGTCCGAAGATCTTGTACTGCAAAAACTGCAGCATCGCGGGCGTCAGCGTTTCCGACACGCAGTTGATCTCGTCGAGGAACAGGATGCCCTCGTGCTTGCCGGTGGCCTCCATCGCGTCGTACACGGCGGCGATGATCTCGCTCATCGTGTATTCGGACACGTCGTATTCCACGCCGTCGTACGTCTTCTTCGCGATGAACGGCAAGCCGAGCGCGCTTTGGCGCGTGTGGTGCGTCATCGAATACGACACGAACCCCACGTCGAGGTCCTGGGCGATCTGCTCCATGATGGCCGTCTTCCCGATGCCGGGCGCGCCCAGCAGGAACACGGGGCGCTGCCGTTCGGTGGGCAGACGGTAGTTGCCGAACTCGTCCTTCGAAAAGTACGCCAGCATGGCGTTTTTGATCTGCTGCTTTGCCTGACGGATGTCCATGATTCCTCCTGACGGCTTTCCGTGGCGGCCGCCTAGCCGCTCACCCCCTCGTCGCTTTCGCACACGACCCGGCCGCTCGGCCGGGAAATGTGTTTGCGAACAATTCACCGGATTGTTCGCTAGCTCAAGCTCCTCGGCGCTTCGTGGCTATGCGACTCGCCACGGAAACCCTGTTCCTCCATTGCTGACATTTCTTCCAATACGACGGTTTCGTCGAGCTCCACTTTCATGGCCCACGCAGGGACGTTCGGACTCGCGGCGGCCGAGGCGTCGTCGACGAAGACGAACGCGGTGTCGTAATCGGGCTTGCGGGCGGGATAGGTTCCCTGCCCGTCGGTGAAGTAGATGAGGCCGCCCAGGTTCACGAGGTCGCCGCGCTCCACGGCGTCGTCCACGTAGGCGAACACGGGGCGGAAGTCCGTGCCGCCCAATCCTTTGATCTCGAGGCCGTCCAGGTAGTCGTCCAGATCGCGCAGGTTCGAGATGCGCGCGACGTCCGTGATGGCGGCGTCGCATTGCACGATGAGCACGTTCATGTCGGCGAAGAAGCTGGTCTCTTGGCTGAGGATGGCGTACGTCTTCTCGATGAAACGGCGCACGAGGCCGTCCTTGGTGGAGGCCGAGGTGTCGATGGCGATGACGAAGTCGCGGATGCGCCGCTCTTCCACGTATTCCAACGGCTCGATGAGCGGGAGGTTGCCGTAGCGCTTGAGCCCGTAGCAGTAATAAACGTAGTCGAACTCGTCGTCGTTCACGCGGATCTGCTCGCCCATCCGGGCGAACTTGCGCAGGAACTCGCGATAGTCCTGCTTCTCGCGCGTCACGGCGCGCAGGTTCATGGCAAGGTTCGCGCCCTCGACGCCCCACAGCTTCGCGTAGGCGTCAAGCTGCACGCCCATCTCGTAGGCCGCGCTCTTCCACTGCTCCTTGGACCGATCTAGGTTCACCGTGTCGGCGAAGCGGTCGTCGATGGAGCGTCCTACCTGTTCGGGAGCCTCTTTCTGCACGATGTCGTCCTGGCTGACCGCCTGGTGCGACTTGTGGTTCGGCTTCGCCTGGTCGGCATCGGACGGCATCTCCATGTCGGTTCCGCTCGTGGCGGATTGGGCCGACGCGGCTCCGTCCTGCGCGTCCGCCCCCTCATCGCGTTCGCCCTCTTCCGAATTCGTTTTGCGGGCCTCCGCTGCGGCTGCGAGGCGGTACCAGGGCTCATGGTCGTCCATGTAGAAC
>NZ_DBFEGU010000314.1:0-2187 GCF_048329335.1 Eggerthella sp.
CCGCCTTCGGCGCGCAGCCCGCGAGCGTCCACATCGCGGCCGTGAGCGCGAGGACGACGCCGAGGACGGCGAGCACGACGAGGCGCCGGTCGGCGGTGTGTGCTTGCACGGTCATGCGCTTCTCCTTACTTCTTCTCGTCCCACGCGTCGAGCGACGCCGCGTGACGGGCGGATATGCGTCCCCAGATCATGTTCTCGGCCACGTTGCCGCCGGTGATGCCGTACGTATGCGAGTGGATGTTGCCGAAGCTGCCGGCGCCGTACAAACGCGGGATGGGTCGTTCTGCGAACACGTCCAGCACCTGGCCGTGTTCGTTCTTCATTGCGCCGCCGAGCGTGGAGCACGAGCCGGGATACACCGTGTAGGCGTAGAACGGCGGGTTGTTCAGCGGGTTCAGTGTGGCGGGCGAGCGGTGAAACTCGGGATCCTCGCCGTTTTCGCAGACCTGGTTCCAAGTGTCGATGGTGGCCTTGAGCGTGCCGACGTCCATCCACTTGTCGATCTCCTTCATCTTGGCGGCGAGCTCCTCGATGGTGTCGGCCTTGATGATCCAACCCTTGTCCACTTCGGCCTGGTTGTCGTCGGACCAGCCTTCCCAGTCGCGCAGTTCGTCGGGGAGCATGGTGGTGAAGTTGCCGCACTCGAACCAGTCGCCTTGGCGCGTGGACATCGGGCCGGCTTCGAACAGCGTCTGGTCGAACACGCACCAGCTGGGGCAGTGATCGTAGTCGCAGATCTCGTCGTTGAAGTGCGTGAACGCGTGCCATCCGTTGTGCGGGGAGCCGATGCGCATCTCGTCGACCCAGCGCTTCCCCAGGCGATCGGTGTAGATGAATGTCTGATCCGGCGGCATGATGAGGATGAGGAAGTCGTTCTCGGGATCGCGCGTCCACATGCCGTACATAGCGCCGGCCATGCCCATATGCCACAGCTTGCCGCCTACCTCCTCGACCATCTTGATGCCGTCTCCTGTGTTGTACTTCCAGCCCTCGAATTTGAAGGGGTAGCATTTGAGGTACTTGCGCTTCATATCCTCGTTGAACTCGAAACCGCCCGTGCAGAGGATGACGCCCTTGCGAGCCTTGACCGTCTTCTCCTCGGAGCCGATCATCGTGGTGCAGCCGACGATCTCCTTAGTGTCGGGGTTCTGGATAAGATGCTCGTCATGGCAGTCGAACAGCACCTCGATGCCTAGATCCTTGCGCTTCTGGTCGAGGATCTCGAACGAGGCCATGCCGAATCCCGGAGGGTCGGCGATGGACTGGCAGCCCGCACCGCCCGGCAGGAAGGAGTACTCGGGAATGGTGCCTGCGATGGCCTGCTCGTTGATGTCGTATTCAAGTTCGTACTTGTCGGCGTATTCGCAGTTTCGCAGGCCTTCTTCGATCCAGGCGTCGATGACGGCCGAGGGCGTGTCCACGTCTTGCGTCATCTCGTGCCAGTACTGGCGCATGCCCTCAGCGTCCTTGATGACGGCGAACTCGCCGTTGTTGATGGAGCTGTTGCCACCGCCGCGCACCGGAGCCTTCTCCAGCACGAGCACCTGCTGTCCGCACTCGTCGGCGCCGATGAGAGACGCCCACATGCCCGCGCCTCCGTAGCCGATGACCAAGAGGTCGCACTCGTAGTCCCAGCTCTTCGGCAGCCACTCCTGCGACGCGCCTGCGTCCGACGAGCAGCCGGCCAGCGCGGCGGAACCTGCCACAGCGGCGGCAGCGACGCCCGCTCCCTTCAGAAACGAGCGGCGCGACAGCCCTCCCTGTTCTTTCGTGCTCATTGCCTCTCCTTCTCCTTGCATTGTTTTGGTTTCGCCTTGAACGGTCGGCGACTTCGTTTACCGTACGCGGGATGCGTTCGCTTGCCATCGAGTTCGACGCCCTATTTTTTCCTTGTCGGGAGATCGGCAGGTGGGAAGCATCGGGGCGGAGCCATTAGGGCGCTCCATCCGATATGCGATGAAGAGGAGATTGCTATACTGGGCACAGGGGACGGTGCCGCACCGCGCAAGGGAAGCGGGATTCGATGAAAGAGGGGAGCAATGGGGACGTGTCTGCGGAACAAGCTCACGGCATTTTGCCCTGACTGGAAATCGTTGGATTTCTATATCGTGCTGCTCGGTCTTGCGTTCTGCCGAGCATGGATTGTATTGTGCCTTTCCGCAGCTGCAGTGACGACGCTCGTGACGA
>NZ_DBFEGU010000315.1:0-10579 GCF_048329335.1 Eggerthella sp.
GCTTCATGCGCTCCTGCGGCTTCGGCCGCCCCGAGGGCACCAACGAGCCCCTCGACCACGTCGCCACGGAATGCGAGCTCCTCGAGCGCCTGGCCCTGCGCGCGGCCGGCGCCCCGGCTCCCGAGGGCGCCCCGGCCGACGCCGGCCTCCCCGGAGGGAGCCCGGCCGCCGCCTACGAGGCCTTTCTCTCCGGGCACGCCCAAGCCTGGATGCCAGCCTTCGCCGAGCGCCTGGCCGCCGAGGCGCGCCATCCCTTCTACCGCGCGGCGGCGGCCTACTTGGGCGCGCTGCTGGCCGACTGGCCGTCGGAAGCGTAAGTGCGCGCCACGGCTTCGGCGTGCTTGAGCAGCCAGGTGCGGACGTCGGGCGGCTCGAGCACTTCCAGCAGAGGACCGAACGACAGCAGATAGTAGCGCGTGCGTTCGGTGATGTTGCAGGTAAGGGTCACGAGCCAGCTGCCGTCGGCCTCGCGCGCTATCGTCTCGGGCGCGAACTCCTCGCGGACGCGCGACTCGGCCTGCGCGGCGAAGCGCATCACCAGCACGTCGTCGCCTTTCATGTGCCCGCCTTCATCAAGTGCAGGCAGCTCGCGCGCTTCGAACGTTTCCGGCAGCACATCCAGCGTTTCCCAGTCGATGCGGAACAGCTTGAACATGCGCCATGCATCCCGCTCGCGGCACCATGCGCGCAGGTACCACGACGATTCCTTGAACATGAGCTGGGCGGGCTCCACGGTGCGCTCGGTGCGGTTGCCCTCGGCGTCGAAGTAGGCGAACGACAGCGGGTGCCGCCCGATGGCGGCGTCGCGGATGGTGTCGAACGCGGCGCGGTAGTTCGGCGGCGCGCCCCAGAACGAGAAGTCCATGTCCAGCCAGTTCACGTTCTCGCGCTGGAATAGGCGGCCGAGGCGCACGGCCGTCTCGTCGCTCGCATCGTCGCTGGCCCCGGTGCGGTTGAGCGCGGAGAGCGCGGCCATGATGTCGTCCTGCTCGCGCTCGCTCAGCACCGAGCGGTCCAGCACGTAGCCGTCCATGAGGTGCACGCCGCCGCCTTTGCCGCGCGTCATGTACACCGGCACGCCCGCGGCCGACAGCGCGTCGATGTCGCGGCGCACGGTGCGCTCGGACACCTCCAGCTTGCGCGCCAGCTCGCCTGTGGTGGCGGTGCCGCGATCCATCAGCAGGTAGACGATCTCGAACAGACGTTGAGGCTGCATGGCTTCGTCCTTACGCGCAGTCGGTCGGGACGTTGGCTTCCAGCGCGGCGTTCGCTTCGTCAAGCACCTGCTGCACGAAGTCGGGGCGCGTGCGAGCCAGTTCGCTGAAAGGAACGGGATCCGCCGGGTCGTCGTCGAAGGGGGCGAGCTCTTTCACGTACCAGGTCACGTCGTGCCACGAACCCGCCTTCCAGCCGGCGTGCGATTGCACCCAGCAACGCTGGAACCCGCAGCCGGCGTGCAGACGCTCGCTTGCCTCGTTCGGCACGGTTACCAGGCCGTATGCGCTTTTCACGCCCTGCGCGCGCAGCAGTTCCAATAGCGCGCTGTACAGTGCGCGTCCCCGGCCGCCCCCGGTCGCGCCTTGTTCGAGGTACACCGAGAGCTCCGCATTCCACCGATAGGCCGCCCGGCTGGCTTGGGCGTGTGCGTACGCGAACCCGACGACGCGCCCGTCCTGCTCGAGGACGAGGCACGGATAGTCGACCATCGCGTCGGCCATGCGCGCGGCGAATTCGGCGCGCGAGGGCGCGACGGTGTCGAAGGTGACAGGCGTCTCGACGTACGGCGCGTACACCGCGCGCATGGCTTCCGCGTCGCCGCGCGCCGCGATCCGTACGTTCGCGCTGGTCGCACAAGGGGAGAAGTCCATCGGTTCGATCCTTTCGTGCCGGAAGGGAAGGCGGTGCGCACGGTCTGGGCAGAACCGCGTCCCCATACTACCACGAGCATGCAACCGGCGTCCGCGCCCTCGTTTGGCGCGTTCGAGGCTTTCGATCGAACCTGCGTCGAGCGTGCTTCGGAGAAGGATGGCTGCGCCCTGTTCGCCTGCTGGCCCCGCTGGCACGATTCCGCTCATCTATATGCTGCAGAATCGAGGTTTTGGCACGCTGGGCGCTCTCCATCGAAAAAGGTTCGGACAAAACCCCAGATCACGTTTTTCTCGCGGTGACGAAACCATCGTTGCAAGGGGGGGGGTCAACTGCCAAAAACTCGATTTTGCAGCATATTTCAACATTGGGAGGCGTACCGCGGCCCGAAGGACGAGCGCGTCGAGGCCGAAACGAATCGCATCTACAAGGTCGGGTTCATCATGCTTTCGATCGGGCTTGTGCTGTATATGTACTTATGTACTACGCAAGCAGCTTGACATGCGTTTGGGCGAATAGCCCTTTCGCGCGCCTCTTCCGACTAGCACGACCCCGTGGCGCTCCTATGTTGTTTGGCCGTTGCGTACTTGTATACTCCTGTTCGTTAGGGAATACTGCACAGACGGAACGACCCGGAAGCGCGAAGCGGCGAGGCGAAATCGCCGGAAAGGCTGTTGTGGCAAGGATTCTCGAAACGATCAAACATCGGTTGAAGCATCGACCGGCTCTCGTCGCGGGCGTGATCGTGGGTGCCGTGGCGGTGTTGACCATCGGCGCGTGCGCGATGGCTGCGAGCGCCGTGCGACCCGAGGATCCCGTCGCCGTGGCCGACGAGGTGGTTGCCGCGCTCCCCGAAGCGACTGCGCAGACGGGACAGGCTGCGGCCTCGCAAGCGCAATCCGGGGATGTCGTCGACCCGCGCGCCGTCGCCGAAGATGCGCGCACAGCGCTCGACGCCGCATCGGGCACCGAAGACGTGAACCTGTTCAATTCGGTGACCGGCATCGCGCGCACCCTGTCCTCCGACGAGATCTCCGATGTGGAAGGCGCCATCGCGGCATACCACGATGCGGGTTACGAGGTGGGCTTTGTCATGTACGACCTGACCACGCACGAGGGTGTGGGGTACAACGCCGATCAATGGTTCTTCTCTGCCAGCACGGTCAAGGCACCGTTCGTGGCTTTCGCGTCGCAGGATATGGTGGACGGCGGCCGAGCCTCTCTTGATGAAGAGGTGGTCGAAGACGTCATCCTCGACGGTACCGGAATCATGTCGTCGGACGACATAGATCGCTACGACCTGCAAACCGTCATGGCCAACACCATCGTGCATTCCGACAACACCGGTTACGGGCTGTTGCGCGAACGCTTCGATCAGAACGATTTCCAGGCTTGGTGCGCTGCGGCCGACGTGGACGCCGCCGCTTGGCAGGGCGAATGGTATCCCTATTACACGCCGCGCGACTTGGCGAAGATGTGGCTGAACGTCGGCGCATACGTGGCCGAGGGCCAGGGCAACGCGCCGTGGCTCGCCGACGTGCTGCAGCAGACTGAACTGTCGTTTCTGCGCACGGCACTGGGCGAGGGCCGTCGTGTTTTGTCGAAGCCCGGCTACGAGATCGATACGCCCTGGTACGACATGGGCGCGCTCAACGATGCTGGCCTCGTGGTCACCGATACTGATGTTTACGTAATCGCCATCATGTCCGATGCCGATTACGATGACGAATACTTCACCGACAACGAGCACCTGATCGTCGATCTTGCGTCCGCGTTGGGGGCGGCGCACGATCGCCTGCTGTTCGAAGGAGGCGTAGCATGAGATCCGCACGCTGGAGCATACCGAACGCGATGCTCGCGGGAGTTCTGGCGCTTGCTCTGTGTTCGGGCGGAACCGTTTTCGGCGGCGGGGTCTTCTCGCGTGCCTGGGCAGACGAAGCGGAAGAGGCGCAAAAGGCCGTCGACGATGCGCAGGCCACGCTCGACGACGCCGAGGCGCATATGGAAAGCATCGCGGGCGACTACGACGCCCTCAAGCAGGACGTCGAGGAGCTGCAAGCGCGCGTCGACGAGATATCGGCCCAGGCCGTGGATGCCCAGCAGGCGGTCATCGAAGGCCGCGCGGCTCTCGGCAAGACGGCGGTGCACGAGTATCTCAACGGGGGAGCGTCGCAATCGCTCGTGACCATGGTGCTGGAGGCGCGAAGCTTCAGCGACCTTATACGCAATCTCACCTATCTCGATTCGATCATGCAGTTCCACGCCGACGAGGTGGAGGCACAAAAAGAGCGCTCGGCGAAGTACGAGAAGCTCATCGACGACCTGAACTTCCAGAAAGACGAGCAGGAGAAGAAGCTCGAAGAGCTGGAAGCGAAGCGCGCGGAAGCCGAAACCGTGCTGTCCCAGGCGAGCTCCAAGCTGTCGAACGCCCAAAGCGACCAGGCCGCGCGTTTGGAAGCGCTCAGGCAGAAGGCCGAGGAGCTGGCGGCTGCCGATGGCGCCACCGGGCCGGTCATCGACGAGAATGCGGATACCATCGGCCGCGAGGACGTGGTCGATTCCAACACCCCGGTCCAGCCGAACCCCGATCCGAACCCTCCGGCGCCGGCTCCCGAGCCCTCGCCCGATCCCGATCCGGCGCCGAGTCCCGCTCCTGATCCCGGCATCAGCTGGTCGACCGGCATCGCGTCCGCGTACGGCGGTTCCACCGATCCGTACACGCCGAACCCCGGCACCACGGCGAACGGGTCGGTGTGCGACGACAACTCCATGGGCGTGGCCATCCCGATGTCATGGCCGAACTTCCGCTCGTATTTCGGCCGCACCGTCGAGATCTCCTACAACGGGCAAACCGTGCTGGCCACCGTAAACGATTGCGGTGGCATGGGCGGGGGCAGCCGATCTCTCGATTTGCAGCCCGGCGTCTGGAAGGCCTTCGGCTTCTCGTCGTGCCTCGACTGGGGTCTGCGCACGGTCAACTACCGCTTCCTGTAGAACGCCGCGACGCGTCCTTGTGAAATTTCCCGCACGGCGTGCGCTCATGTGCTAAACTGCATCGTTACATGCGATGACGAAGACAGCGCCGCGCAACGCGGCTGCCGGCAGAGACGGGTGCCACCGGCTGAAAGCTCCCGGGCAGCAAGCGCGACGATTCCCTTCCGAGCAGCGCGTTTGAACGCGGACGCAGAGGCGCGACCCTGGTCGCCGCCCCGCGAGACGCCAAGTAGGATGCGCCGGGAGCTCCCGTCACAGAGCGAACGAGCGGGCGGCGCGCGCAGGCGCGGCCGTCAACCGAGGTGGTACCGCGAGAGCCTTCTCTCGTCCTTGGACTTTGGGCGCATGCCCTCAGGAGCAAGGACGAGAGAAGGCTCTTTTTCATATGCGCCGCCGGGCGGGCGGCGCGGGGCGAGAGACGGAAAGGGACGGCAGAATGGCAATCGTGGAGGAACTGGAGGCGCTGCGCGAGCAGACCATCGCGCAGATCGCGCAGGCGGCCGACACCGCGGCGCTCGAGCAGGTGCGCATCGGCGTGCTGGGCAAGGCGGGCACGCTGACCGGGTACCTGCGCCAGATGGGGCAGATCGCGAAGGAGGAGCGCGCCGCCGTGGGCAAGACGGCGAACGAGGTGCGCGCCGCCGTGGAAGGCGCGCTGGCCGCGCGCAAGGAGGAGCTGGCCGCATCCGAGCTGGCCGCCGCCATCGACGCGGCCGCCGTGGACGTGACGCTGCCGGGTCGCTCGCAACAGGTGGGCACGCGCCACCTCATCAACCGCATCACCGACGAGATCTCCGAGATCTTCCTCGGCCTGGGCTACACGGTGGCCACGGGTCCCGAGGTGGAGACCGACTACTACAACTTCGAGGCGTTGAACGCCCCGGCCGACCACCCCAGCCGCAGCCTGGCCGACACGTTCTATGTGCGCGACCTTTCCGGCGCGCAGGCGGCCGTGCGCGGCGAGTCCGACGTACTGCTGCGCACCCAGACCTCCGGCGTGCAGGTGCACGCGATGGAGGACAACGAGCTGCCCATCTACGTGATCGCGCCCGGCAAGGTGTACCGCCGCGACGTGGCCGACCCGTCCCACCTGCCCCAGTTCACGCAGATCGAGGGCCTCGTGGTGGACGAGGGCATCACGTTCGGCGACCTCAAGGGCACGCTCGACTACCTGTGCAAGCAGATGTTCGGCGAGGAGCGCAAGACGCGGTTCCGCGCCCACTACTTCCCGTTCACGGAGCCGTCGGCCGAGGTCGACGTGAGCTGCGGCATCTGCCACGGCGAGGGCTGCCGCTTCTGCAAGGGCACCGGCTGGCTGGAGATCCTCGGCTGCGGCATGGTGGATCCGAACGTGCTGTCCATGTCGGGCATCGACCCTGAGAAGTACTCCGGCTTCGCGTTCGGCATGGGGGTGGAGCGCATCGCCTGCCTGAAGTACAACGTGCCTGACCTGCGCATGCTGGTCGAAGGCGACATGCGCTTCTTGCGGCAATTTTAGGTTCCGTCGGCCTGACGGCCGACGGAACGTGCCGACGCTGCGGTTTCCCGTGGCACCCGATCTCGCGGCGAGGTCGAGGGCTCGCGTACCGAAGTACGCTTCACCCTCGCCCTCCCCACGATCTCGGGCACCACGGAAACCCTCGCTGACGTTACTGGACCTATGAAGGTTTGAGAAGAGGAAGAAACCAGTATGAAAGTATCTTTGAAATGGTTGTCTGAGTATGTGGACGTGCCTTCGGATACGAAGGCGTTTTGCGACCGGCTCGATTTGACGGGCACGGGGGTGGAAGCGATCGAGAAGACGGGCGACGCGTACGACGGCGTGGTCGTGGGTTATGTGGAGACGTGCGAGCAGCATCCCGACAGCGACCACATGCACGTGGTCACCGTGGACGTGGGCGCGGGCGAGCCGGTGCAGATCGTGTGCGGCGCGCCGAACATCGCGCAGGGGATCAAGGTGCCGGTGGCCACCATCGGCGCGGTGCTGCCCGGCGACTTCAAGATCAAGAAGTCCAAGCTGCGCGGCGTCACCAGCTGCGGCATGTGCTGCTCGCAGCGCGAGCTGGGCATGGGCAGCAACCACGAGGGCATCTGGATCCTGCCCGAGGACGCGCCGGTGGGCATGCCCATCGCCGACTACCTCAAGCTGTCCGATACGGTGCTCGACCTCGAGGTCACGCCGAACCGCCCCGACTGCCTCAGCATGGCGGGCATGGCGCGCGAGGTGGGCGCGATGTACCGCACCGACGTGAAGCGCCCGCAGATCGACCTCGTGGAGGACGCCGACGCGACCCCTGCGTCCGACCAGGTGAGCGTGGAGATCGCCGACGCGTCCCGCTGCTGCCGCTACACGGCGCGCGTCATCAAGGACGTGCAGGTGGGCCCGAGCCCCGACTGGCTGGCCGAGCGCGTGGCCGCCGCGGGCGCCCGCTCCATCAACAACATCGTGGACGTGACGAACTACATCCTGTTCCTGCTGGGCCAGCCGCTGCACGCGTTCGACTTCGACAAGCTGGCAGGCGCGGACGGCAAGGCGCACATCGTGGTGCGCCCGGCGGCCGAGGGCGAGCGGTTTACCACGCTCGACGGCGAGGATCGCCAGCTCGTGCCCGACATGACCGTCATCGCCACGCCCGAGCGCGCCGTGGCGCTGGCCGGCGTTATGGGCGGCCTCGAGACCGAGGTCACCGAAGCCACCACCACGGTGCTGCTGGAAGCCGCCGCGTTCGACCGCGCGCACACCAGCCGCACGAGCCGCAACCTGGGCCTGATCAGCGAATCGTCCATGCGCTACGAGCGCGGGGTGGACGACAACCCGGTGGCCCTCAACGCCGACATGGCCGCCGCGCTCATCGCCGAGGTGTCGGGCGGCACGGTGTGCCCCGGCATGGTGGACGTGTGGCTGGAGAAGACCGAGCCTATCGACCTGGAGTTCCGCGTGCCGCGCTTCTGCGCCATGATGGGCGCCGAGATCCCGCGCGAGGAGGTCGTCGACATCCTCAGCCGCCTGGGCTGCGAGGTGTCCGATGCCGACGACGCCGACGTGCTGTCCGTGACGGCACCGACGTTCCGCCCGGACCTGGAGCGCGAGATCGACCTGTACGAGGAAGTGGTGCGCCTCTGGGGCATGGACCGCATCCCGGCCACGCTGCCGGGCGGCCGCGGCCGCTACGGCACGCGCTCGCAGGTCGAGCACGTGTCCGACGTCATCCATCGCACCATGTGCGCGAGCGGCCTCAACGAGACGATGACCTACTCGTTCGCCGAGCCGGGCGACCTCGACCGCCTGCGCATGAGCCACGAGGGGCTGGGGCAGCCGGTGGAGCTCATCAACCCGCTGAACGCCGACCAGTCCGTCATGCGCCAGAGCATCGTTCCCGGCCTCATGCGCAGC
Source organism: Eggerthella sp. (assembly GCF_048329335.1). Lineage (NCBI taxonomy): Bacteria > Bacillati > Actinomycetota > Coriobacteriia > Eggerthellales > Eggerthellaceae > Eggerthella > Eggerthella sp. Next base: position 8,255 of record NZ_DBFEGU010000315.1, read on the forward strand.
GTCGCCTACAACCAAAGCCGCGGCGTGAAGAACGTGCAGCTCTACGAGATGGGCGCGGTGTTCTTCGCGACGCAAGGCAAGAAGCAGCCGAAGGAGCGCCGCCGCCTGGCCGGCGTCATGGCGGGCGCCATGGGCGACGCCGGTTGGAACAGCGCTCCGGCCGCGTTCGACTTCTTCGACGGCAAGGGCGCGATCGAGAATCTCGCGCGCGAGCTGGCGCTGCCGAAGCTGCGCTTCAAGGCGCTCTCGGCCGACGAGGCTCCGCACCTGCAGCCCGGCCGCGCGGCCGCGGTGCTGTCGGGCGGCACCGAGCTTGGCTGGGTGGGCGAGCTGCACCCGCTGGCCGTGGACGCCTTCGACGCGACGGCGCCCGTCGTGGCGTTCGAGCTTGACGTAGACGCCCTGGCGAAGTCGGCGCGCCCCGCACGCGACTACGTGGACGTGCCCACGTTCCCGGCCGTGTCCATGGATGTGGCGTTCGTCGTGGACGAGGGCGTCGCGCACGAGAAGCTCGTGCAGTGCATGACCTCGGCGGGCGGCAAGCTCTTGGAGGACGTGCGCCTGTTCGACGTGTACCGCGACGAGGCGCGCGTGGGCGCGGGCAAGAAGTCCATGGCCTACGCGCTCACGTACCGCGCCGCCGACCGCACGCTCACCAGCGAGGAGGTCGACAAGGCCCACGAGCGCCTGGTCAAGAAGGTGTCCAGCGCCACCGGCGCCGAAGTCCGCGGGTAGGTCCGCCCGGGCTGTCCCTGCGTTCCCGTCCAGCAACGACAGGAACGCAGGGGGCCGGCGGGTGGTCGGCTTTGCCGTCCTGAGCGCAGGGCCGTCTAGGCTGCTCCTTTTGTCATCCTGGGCGCAGGCCGTAGGCCGGAGTCGAAGGATATCGCGCGGCGAAAGCGGGAAACATCACATCTGGCGCGCGTGCGGGTACCGCCCCGCCGTGCGCCAGATTTTTTTTCGGCGGAAATCCGGCATCAGGGGTCGAGCTTTCTCGTCATCGCTGGCGGGAATCGGAGCCAAAGCGGATTTTCCGCCCTTTCGTGCAAGTTTTTCGACTTCGTGGCATGCTTGAACCGTACGAGGGTTCTTCCCACCTGGAGTTTCTTGCTCGGAGATACCTCGAGGCGGAGCGCATGCTTATCTGCCATTCGCGAAATGCCTGGTCGACTATGTCGTGTTGTGCCACGAAGTCAAAAAACTTGCACGACCACCCCCGTCCGCCGTTAAACCAGGATTGACATAGCCCGGGTCGGCTCGTCCCTCGAAAGCTCGCCGGCGGCTCGGAAGCCCTCCTCGGCCATCGGTCAGACGCTCGTCCCGCCTGATCGCCAGCCACCCGATAGGTGAAGCGGCGTGCGGCGGTGCATGTCGATCCAGGTTTGACAGCGAACGCCCCCGAAGCGAGCGTTGCCCCCCTTCGCTCTCCGCGAGTTCTGCGGGGAGGCGAAGACTCGAACGATTTGGCGCGGGTCATTCGCAATCGCGAACCCGAATGCGGCGGGGTAGAGATGCGTTTTCGCTCGTCGGACGGCTTTGGTGCGGCGACGGCTCGTCACGGCGACGCCCAGTCGTCGGGGATCCGGGGCGACGGCGTGGAGCCTGTTCCGTTACCGGTTCGTTTTCGCGCACGCACCTGCGTGCGGCGCCGCCGTACGACAATTATGCGGACGGCGAAAGGGGCGGCATGGCGAAATCGGTGGGCACGCAGGATAGGGTGTTGCGCAAGCGGCGCATGGTTGTGGCGGCGGCGCTGCTTGTGTTCGCCGGCATCGTCGGGGTGCTGGCGCTACTGTTCGGCCGCGACGCGCTGGCTTTCCTGACCGACGGACATCGCGTGCAGCAGCAGGTGGAACGCTTGGGGCCGCTTGCGCCCGTGGTGTTCGGCCTGCTGGTCGTTCTGCAAGAGGTGACGGTGATCGTTCCCAGCGAGCCGCTGGAGCTTGCCGCGGGCTACGCGTTCGGGTTCTGGGAGGGCGCGTTCGTGTACCTTGCCGCCAGCGTGGTCGGCTGCTTCGCCATCATCGCGGTAGTGCGCTTCGGCGGCGATCGCGTGCTCGAGCTCGTCCTCACGAGGAAGGGCCGCGAGTGGCTGACCCGCTTGCGCGGGGCGCAGAGGTTCGACTTCGCTATTCTCGCGGCGTTCTTCATCCCTGGCCTGCCGAAGGATCTCATGGCCTACCTCGCCGCGTTCGCCGGCATGCATCCCGTGCATCTTGCAGTCGTCACCACGGCCGGTCGGTTGCCGTCGGTGCTGGCCATTACGCTGGGATCGTCGTTCGCCGCCGCAGGCGATTGGCGGGCGACCGCCATCGTGTTCAGCGT
>NZ_DBFEGU010000316.1:0-7065 GCF_048329335.1 Eggerthella sp.
ATTCTGTAGCCATCATGAACATCCATCGACGAAGCGGTGCGCGTGGAACATATGACTGACAGCGAATTCGAGCAGGTACGCTCGTTTCTTGCCCAGACGTACGGTCTGGACATGGATTCGAAGCGCACCCTGCTAGAATGCCGCCTCGCGCGCGAGCGCGATCGCTTGCAGCTGCCGTCGTTTTCGGCGTACTTCGACCTCGTGGAGTCAGGGCGAAACCAGCAGGAGCGAAACCGGTTCGTCAACCTCGTCACCACCCATTACACCTACTTCCTGCGCGAAAGCGCGCAGTTCAAGTTCCTCTTCGCCACGGCTTTCCCGGAATTGCTGGCCAAGCGGCCGAACCGCCCGTGGAACATACTGTGCGCCGGCTGCTCCACGGGAGAAGAATGCTACAGCGTCTCGATGCTGGTCGAGGACTACGCGCGAACCCACCCGATCCCCTCCGTTCGCATCACCGGCATCGACCTGTCGCAACCTGCGATCGAAGAGGCGCGTACGGCCGCCTATCCCGAATCGCGCATCAACAGGGTGCCCCGTCGCTGGCGCAATGCGTACTTCGTTCGGAACGGTCAGCTGTACACCGTTGCCGAGCGCATCCGCTCGCGCGTCTTTCTGGCGCAGGGCAACCTCTGCGACGACGAAGTCCTGCGCAGGACGTACGACCTCATCATGTGCCGAAACGTCATCATCTACCTCAAAGCCGAAGTTCGCAACCGGGTGATCGCGACATTGCACCGCCACCTCGCCCCATCGAGCTACCTCATGCTGGGGCACGCCGAGATCATCCGCGAACGTACGCTGTTCGAATACCAGGGGAACTCCGTTTATCGAAGACAAGCGAAAGCGACCAACGTATGAGCATGAAACCGAGCAACATCAGCATAAGCCGCATCTTGATGATATCCTACGGCATCGTCATCGCCCTGTTCGCCCTTTCGATCGCAGTGGCGCTCTACGGCGTCCACGCGAACGCCTCCATGACCAAAGAGTTCTACAACCGGCCGTACATGGTTTCGAAAAGCGCCGTGGCGCTTCGCTTCACGATCGAGGAGATGTCGACGTACGTCGAGCAGCTGCTTGACGCAGAAAACGACGCGGCGAAACAGAAAGCGCTGGTGGCCATCGAGGATCTCACCGAACAACGCATGAACGAGCTGAACGTCGTCCGGTCGCTGTTCAAAGCCGATCCCGATCTTCTAGAACGCTTCTCGAACGCCTGCGACGAGCTGGGCGCGCGCCGCAACGCCGTGATCGGCGCGGCCGAAGCGGGAGACATCGACCGCGCCATCGACCTGTACTCGAACGAGTACCTCGCGCAAAAGGAAGTGACCGTCAACCTGTCCACCGAGGTCGTGAACAACGCAGAGCACGTAGCGCAGGCCTTCGTCAAAGACTCGTTCAGCGTCGAGGTCGGAACCTCGCTGGCCATCGGGCTTCTAGGGACGGCGGCCATCGTGCTCGTCATCGTTATGTGGAGGCGCATCACGCACAGCATCGCCGCGCCCATTCAGGAGATCGACCGCATAGCGAAGCGGTTGGCCGACGGCGATCTGACGGTGCGCTCATCCTGCACGTCCGGCAACGAGCTGGGCTCGCTCGCTTCATCCATGAACGAAACGGTAGCTTCGCTGCGCTTCGCCACCGAGCAGCTCAGCGAAACAGCCGAGCAGGTGGCTCGCTCGTCATCGCAGATGTCGGACAGTTCCCAAGCCGTCGCGCAAGGCTCCGCCGAGCAAGCCACCGCCATCGAAGAGCTTGCCGCCAACGTTCAGAGCATCACGCACGTGGTGGGAGAGAACACCGAAAGCGTCCTGACCGTGAATTCCAACACCTCCGATGTACTGGGCGCGGTCGAGGAAAGCAGCGACTCGATAGCCCGCACCGTGCGCGCCATCGAGGAGATCAAAGACAACGCCCAGAGCATCTCGCAGCTGGCCAACTCCATCGAAGACATCTCGTTCCAGACGAACATCCTCGCGCTGAACGCCTCCGTCGAAGCCGCGCGCGCAGGTGATGCCGGACGCGGCTTCGCCATTGTGGCCGAGGAGATCCGCCGCCTCGCCTCGCAAGTGAGCGAAGCGTCGCGCGCGGCTGACGAACTCGCCGGGCGCGCCATCGAAAACGTCGAGGCCGGAAGCGAGCTGATCGGCTCCGCATCTTCGAACATGGAGGAAGCCGTTACCTCTATCGAAGATATCAAGACGGCGATGTCCTCCATCGCTCACGCCTCCGAGCAGCAGCTCGAAGCGGTCGCCCAGATACAGGAGAGCATGGACAGCCTCTCCCAGGTCGTGCAGGAGAACTCGGCCGCCTCCGAGGAAAGCGCGGTCATCGGAGAGGAGCTTGCGGATCGCGCGAACGAACTCAAGCACCTGATCGGCCGCTTCAAAATCGATGAAGATCCGCACGAAAGCGAAGCTGGGGCATGACGCGATTCCGAACCGAAACAGGCAGCGCGCCGAGCGGATCGGAAGGCGTCCGAGAAGACCGCGAACGCCTGCGCGCCGACAACGCCGCCCTGAAGCGGCAGCTGGACGTCATGCGGGCGCTCGCATTCCGCGACCAGCTGACCGGCTTGTTCAGCCGCCACTATTTAACCGACTACCTGGAGCAAGAGATCGAACGCATGAGCTGCGAAGCGAACATCGTGCTCGCCCTGTGCGATATCGACGACTTCAAGCTCATCAACGACGTGCGCGGCCATCAGGCCGGCGACATCGCCATCGTCTGCATCGCCGACATCCTCGACGATCTCTCCGGCAACCATCCGGTCATCCGATGGGGCGGCGAGGAACTGCTGCTCGTGCTGTTCTCCACGCCCGACCACGAGGCCTTGCGTCTGTGCAACCAGATGCGTGAGGAAGTGGCCAACTATCCCATCAGCGACGACTTAGGCGAATTTTCGTGCACGCTCACGTTCGGTCTGAGCGCCTACGATCCGGAACTCACGTTCGGCGAGAACTTCGCATCGGCCGACCGCGCGCTGTACCACGGCAAGGAGACGGGCAAGAACCGTTGCGTGTTCGCGCAATCGAACCAGATAGAGCGCGACGGAGGGAACCGGTCGTGAAACGCGAGGAGATCACCGTGCAGGCGAAGCTCAAGCCCAATTGCGGGCTCGAGAACACGCGCGCTTCGCTCGTCATGCGCCGCATCGCGCCGTTGTGCGACTCGGCAACATGCCATCCGCACGCGATCAAGAGCAGTCGGGAGACGATTCCCTACCTGCGCGACCACGGCTTGTTCGTCACCTTCGTCTCGCGCACGCCCGAGCGGGTGCTCGCAGCCATCAGCGGTGCGTTCTTCGTGGACAGCTGCACCATCGTGGAGGATCCCGAAGGCATCCCGCCGTTCGAGATGCCTTCCGCACCCCAGGAAGACGATGCAGAAAACGGAGGGATCGAAGCGATTTCTTCGTTCGCCGATCGCGATGCGCGCAGCGAGCGAGACGAAAAGCTGTCGAACCTGATCGCGCAGCTGGAGGAGACGAACCGGTCTTTGCGAGCGCACGCCGAAAGCCTTCCGAACGACCGCGTGCTCAGCGATATCGCGTTCTCGTACGCGCAGACCCTCGACCACCTGCGATCCACCGTCGCCCTTTCGCGCATCGAAGCGTTCGACCGCATCGCCCCATCGCTTCATAAGCTCGTCGAGGACTACGGACGCCAGTTCGGCGTTCCCGTCGATCTGGAGCTCGAGCAAGGACGCATGGATCTGGATCGTTCGGTGCTCGCATCCATCGAGGAAACGCTCAGACGCGCCCTTCGATCATGTATCCGCGACGGCATCGAAAGCGCCGAGGAACGCGCCGACCTGGGAAAACCGGAACGCGCAACCATACGCTTGCGCCTGGAAAACGAAGGTTCGGATGTCGTTTGCCGCATCGAGCACGACGGCAGGCCCTTCGACGCGCACCGTATCGCCACGATAGCGTCGAAACGCGGCCTTCTCGCCCGTCCGCTGGACGCGTATTCCGACGAGGAGATAGGCGCGTTCATCCTTCTGCCGCAATTCTTCTTGCCGAGCGCCGCCAGCGATGGCAACGCCTTCGCAGAACTGAACGAGATAGGCTGCATGCTGCAGCGCATCGGCGGGCGCGGCACGATGCGCAACACCGAACGCGGCACGTTGGAGATCGTCCTACGCTTTCCCGTGCCGTTCACCGTGTTCGAAGCCGCCCTGCTGCGCACCGGAGGCGTCCGCTTCGCAGTTCCCGCACAGCAGATCGTGCGCTTCGAGGCGTTCGACCCCGCCCGCGTCCAGCGCGGCGGCGCAGCGGGAGAAGGGTCGAAAGCAACCTCAACCTGGTACGAGGACGAACACGGCGCGCATATCGAGATGCTCAACCAAGGTGCCAAGCCCTTTCCGCTTGACGCGGCGCACCCCGCATATACCGTCCTGCTTGAAGCTCTGGGGGAACGATGCGCTTTGGCCGCAGACGACGTTGAGGGCTACGAGCGGATCTCGATGCTGCAGCTTCCGGCACTGCTCGACCGCCGGTGCATGCACGAACTGGGCTGCATCGGATACGCCATCCTGCAAGACGGTTCGCCCTGCATCGTGATAAGCGTACGGCGCTTTCTGAACGACGCGGCGAAGGACAGGGGAACCCATGCGCGACCGTAGCCAACGTCTGCACTGGATCGAAACGCTCATCGGCAAGGACCGCCAAGAGGCTCGGCGGAATAACGCGCTGGTCATCCCCACCGATGACGGAGACATGGCCATCGCGTTCTCGTCCATCGTCGAAGTGGTCGCCGCCAGCCGCGTGCAGCCCCTTGCCCTCTTGCCCGAGCAGTTCTGCGGCGTGCTGTTCCGCGGCAACGAGCTGGCCCCCATCGTCGACACGAGAGCCCCCGACACTGGACCGGGGCACGTCGTGCTCGTCGAAGGGGAAGGATGCCTGTTGGGGCTGCAGTTCTACGGCACGCCCTACGTCGTCGACCTCGACGAAACCGAACATGCCCTCTTGGCCATCGAGCGCCGTCCGAGCTTCCCGTCGGAAACGCTTCCCCTGCTGGATATCGACGCCGTAGCGAAAGCGCTGCTCGCCCTCGATTAACGCCGCAGTGCGCGAGCTCCCAACCAGCGCATCAGGTAGAATGGCTCGAACAACCAGCCACCGCATCCGACGGAAGGACGCATGCCATGGAGTTCGCACGCAGCACATGGAGGCTGTTCGCCGCCAATGCGCGAACCGCTATCCTGTTCGAATTCGGCTTCCGATTCCTGTTCGCCATCCTGTTCGTACCGGCATGTTTCGGCATGGTGGATCTCGCGATGGAAGCGGCCGGACTTGCCTACTTGGCCGACACGAACATGACGACTCTATTCGCAAATCCGCTGGCGTGGGTGTTTTTGCTCGTGGCCACGCTTGTGCTAGCGCTCGGAGCCCTTTTCGAGATGTGCGCCCTCGTCGTTGTCATGCAGGCGGGAAAGACGGGTCGGCGCATCGGAGTGTTCGAAACGAGCCGGCTCGCATTCTCTTCCGCCCGGCGCATCGCACGCCCATCGAACTGGCTTCTTGCACTGTTCGTGCTGCTGCTGGTTCCGCTCACGAACCTGACCGTCACTTCCTCGGCGCTCACCGGCGTGCGGCTTCCCGAGTTCATTATGGACTTCATCTGGGAAAACGGCGCGCTGACCGCGGTGTTCGTCATCGTGATGGCCGCACTGTACCTGCATGCGTTTTTTCTGGCGTTCGGCATTCACTTCTTCACGCTGTGCGACGAATCCTGGATGCAGGCACGCATCTCGAGCAGGAGCCTGCTGCGCGGCAACGCCTGGCGGCTGGCGCGCCGTCTGCTGGCCTTGTTCGCCGTGTTCGCGTCGGGAGCGGTCGCGGCCATAGTCGTCGGCGTCCTCATCTTGGCCGCCATCCTAGAAGGCGGCCTGCCGTTCGGAGTCTCCTTCGCGCTCACGCTCGTGATGTTCGCGTTCACTATCGTGGTCGACTGCGTGTTCGCGCCGCTGAGCTATGCCGCCCTCAGCGCCACGTTCTACGAATTCTCGCAGGAGCGGGGCATCGACGTCCCTTACCGCATCGACGAGCCCTCGCGTACGTGCAGGACGAGGCTCGCGCGCGCAGCGGTCGGCCCCTTTCTCGCCATGCTCGGACTCGTTTCGTTGCTGTCCTACGACCCTTTGCACGGGGTATTCGAATCCGAAAGCCAGCGAGAGCCCGCGCCGGATTTCGCGATCACCGCGCATCGGGGCGGCGCGCGCGAGGCTCCCGAGAACACCTTGGCTGCATTCCAGAACGCTATCGACCAAGGCGCGGATTGGGTGGAGCTTGACGTGCAGCAGACGGCCGACGGCGTGCTCGTGGTGATGCACGATGCCAACCTCAAGCGCACGACGGGTCTGGATAAAGAGTTCTGGCAGGTCACGTACGACGAGATCAAAGACCTCGACAACGGCAGCTGGTTCGATCCCGCATTCGCAGACCAGCGGATATGCACGCTGGAAGAGGCGCTTGCGTTGTGCAAAGGCAAGATCAAGTTGAATATCGAGGTGAAGCCGGACGGCCACGGCGTCGACCTCGAGCGAAAGACGGTCGACCTCATCAACGCCTACGATATGAGAGACCAGGTGGCCGTCGCGAGCATCTCCTACGAGTCGCTCGCGAAGGTGAAGGAGATCGACCCCTCCATGCCCACCATGTACGACATGACGTTGGCTTACGGCTCCATCTCGAGCATCGAGCATGTCGATTATTTCAGCGTCGACGACTTCTTCGTCACCCAGGAACTCGTCGACGAAGTGCAAGGGGCGGGGAAGATCATATACGCTTGGACCGTCAACGACCCCGCCAACATGTCGCGCCTCATCGACTACGGCATCGACGGTCTGGTCACCGACGACATCGCACAGGCTCGCGAGCTGTACGAGGCGGCGCTGCACGAGGGGCACGAGTACTTCGACGCCATCTGATCGACGGCGGCGAACGCTTGCGAAGTGTTGGCGCGCCCGATGGCCCGCATGGGCGCCACCCGCAAGGCGACTCGTCGCCCCGCGCTTCGATATCGACGTCGTAATGGAAACGCCGCTCGCCCTCGACCA
>NZ_DBFEGU010000317.1:0-4863 GCF_048329335.1 Eggerthella sp.
GGGGAACACGGGCCGAGGCCGAGAAAGGTCAGAGGAACAGGACGGGCAGCGCGGCCAGGATAACCAGCAGCCGCAGCAGGAAGCCGCCCACGAGCACGCCCGCCTCGCCGATGAGGCTCACCACCAGCGACGTGGTGGACGTTTCCACCCGCTTCGCGATGAACACCGGGTAGCCCTCGATGCAGAACGGCGCCACGAGGCCCAGGATGACGATGCCGCCCCAGAACGCCGGAGCGTACTGCCCGGCCACGAGCGAGTAGACCGACGCGGCGCCTTCGAAGCTGCCGGCGCTCACGATGATCAGCATCGTGGCCAGCACGACCATTTCAACGGCGGACAGGATGACGTGGCTCTTCTTGATCAGCCACATCTGCTCGAAGCGCTCGCGATCCACGATCAGCCCCACGAGCGACGTGGCAGCGAGGCCCGCCGACAGCGCCGACACCACGAACAGGATGGGCAATATGGCGTTGTTCCACAGCGGGTACGCCTTGACCACGCCCAGCAGGAAGCCGGTGTAGGCCGCCACGGCGAACGCCGCGACGATGCCTATCCACGTGAGCCACTTCGGCACGCGCTTCTTGAGTATCTCGAGAACGGCCACGGCAAGCGCCACCGGCATGTACACGCAGATGAAGTACACGCCCAGCGTCATCACGGAACCGGGGTTCGAGATGAGCCAGAAGAAGCGCAGCGGGTTGTGCAGACCGGCTTCGGCGTCCAACATGAGCATGAGCAGGCCGATGCCGACGAAGATGGGAGCGATGATGCGGCCAGCGACGCGCATCTTCACGCTCTCGGGGTACTTGGCTTCGACGAACGTGGACGTCAGGAACGCTCCCGCCGACGCGCCGGCCAAAAACAGGTACCATGCGATCATAGGTCCCCAAACCATGGTTCATCACCTCACGTAGTAGATTTTCGAAACGGTCAGGTTGTCAGCGAGCGGCTGTGCGTGGTATTTCGCGATAGCCTGGTTGATCTCGCTATCCGGGTCGTCCAGATCGCCGAAGATGCGCGCACCCGAAATGCAGGTTCCCACGCACGCCGGCGGATTGCCCGGTTTTTCGCCGTCCCAGCAGAAGCGGCACTTCTCCACCACACCGGTCTTCTCCTGCACGATGCGGGCGCCGTAAGGACACGCAGCCATGCAGTACTTGCAGCCGATGCACTTTTCCTCGTCCACCAGCACCACGCCGGAATCGGTGATGTAGGTGGCATGCGTCGGACACACGGCAGCGCAAGGCGCGTCCTCGCAGTGCATGCACTGTGTGGGGACGATCTCGTTGTACACGTTGGGGTACTCCCCCGTCTCGATCTCGTGGTACTTGATGAACGATTCTTCGGGATCCAGATGGTTCTTCATCTGACAAGCAATGCGGCAGGCCGAGCAGCCGACGCACTTCTTCGTGTTGATCAGCATTCCGTAGCGGGTCATGTTACGCCTCCACCTTCTTCACCGTGACTGCAACTTCCTGGCTCATCATGGAGCCGACGCCCGGCTCCGCGTCCAGCGGGATGAAGTCGGTCAGGCTGATGCCGTAATGGTATGCGCGGGTTTGTGCAGGCGCGTCGCCGCCGTAGTGCGTGGGAAGGAACACGACGCCGGGCTTGAGGCGCTGCGTCACACGCACTTCCACCTGGCCGGTGTGCTCGCTCGACGACACCTCCACGGTGTCGCCTGTCTGCACGCCCAGGTCGGCAGCGTCTTTGGCGGCCATCCAGAGGCGCTCCATGTGGTATTCGCGCGAGATGGCGTGCAGGGCTTCGATGTTCTGGGTCATGGTATGGGAGTGGATGCCCTGCTTGCCGCCCACGATGGCGAACTCGCCGCTCTGGGGCGTCACCTTGCGCGGAATCCAGCCGATCACCGGATTGAGGCCGGCCTCGCCCACCTTGTCGGTTTTGAACTCGAACTTGCCCGACGCCGTTTTGAACGTGGGCACGCCGTACTCGAAGTGCGGGTCAGGCAGCTCCACCACGCCTTCCTTCTTCATCTGGTCAAGCGACACGCCCACGGTTGCCAGCTGCGCCTCAGCCCAATCCTCGGCGGTGAACTGGAAATACTCGCCCACGCCGCACGCTTCCGCCAGGCCGTTGAAGATCTCGTCGCACGTCCTCGTTTCGGGATGGATCTTCTCCAAGGCCACTGTTCGCATGCCGACGTAGTGCTTCTTACCTCCCACGAACTCCGGAAGCTCCAGGCGCTCCAGGTACGTGACCTCGGGCAGCACGTAGTCGGACTGCTGAGCCGTCTCGGACATCTGCACGTCGATGGTGACCACGAGGTCGGTCTTTTCCAGAGCCTCGGTCCACTTCTTCGGCTGCGCGTAGCCCTTCGCCGCGTTCGAGTTGTAGAAGAACAGGCCCTTGATCTCACCCTCGAGCGTCGCCTGCAACGCAGCCACGTTGGTGCCGGCGCTGGCCAGGACCAGCGGGTACTCCGCATCGCCGATGCGCTTGGCAGCGGGCTTCGCGGGCGCCTTGAAGCGGGCGTCCTCGATAGCGCCGGCCTTCGGCGAGGACGTGATCAGCGCGCCGCCCTTCGCGCCCCAGCAGCCCAGAAGCGAGTTGATGGCCGTGATGGCACGCGCCGTCTCGAACGAGTTCTTGTACGAACAGCCGATGACCGAGCGCCAACCCGACTCGATGGAAGCCGCCGGAGCCGCTTTCGCCATGGAGCGGGCAAGCTCCTGGATGGTCTCGGCCGGGACGTCGGTGATCTTCTCGGCCCACTCGGGCGTGTACTCCTTGGCTTGCTCGGCGAACTCCTCGAAGCCGTACGTGTTCTGCTCCACGAAATCGTGGTCGTAGAGGTCTTCCTCGATGAGCACGTTCGCCATTGCCATGAGCAGCGCCAGGTCGGTGCCGGGGTTGATGGGCACCCAGTCGCTGGCGAAGATGCCGGAGTTGTTGAGGCGCGGGTCGACGATGACCACGCGGGTGCCGTGCTCGGCGGCGTCGGCCAGGCTCTGCACCGACGAGGGACGGATGCCGTCGCCGTAGCTGCGGCCGATGAACATGACCATCTTCGCATTGGCGAAGTCGTTCGAATAGCCGGTGGCGCCGATGGTCAGCTGGTAGGCGCTCTCCTTCGACAGGTTGCACGAAGAAGAGTGCGCGTACACGTTCGCCGAACCCAGCGCGTTCATGAAGCGGGCGGAGTACTGCTTGCCCGACGGACGCGGATCCTGGATGATAGCCAGCGATTCAGGCCCGTTCTTGGCGATGATGTCCTGCACCTTCGCGCCGATCTCCTTGAACGCGGTGTCCCAGTCGATGGGCTCGAAGGTGCCGTCGTCCTTGCGACGCAAAGGCTGCGTGACGCGCTCGTCGGAGTACGCCATCTGGGCAAGACCATGGCCGCGCCCGCAGATGCGTCCCTTCGAGTACGGATGGACCTCGTTGCCCTTGAGCGTCCAGAGCTGGCCGTCCACCGTCGTGGCGATAAGCCCGCACTTGCTGGAACAACCGTTGCACAGCGACGGGGCCGTGACCGTGACCGCCGGTTCGGCCGCTGCCGCGCGCTCGGCCTGCCATGAGCCAAGCGAGATGGAACCCGCGGCGCAGGCGAGCGCAGCCGTAGCGGCCGAACCCTTGAGAAACGTTCTACGCGATACCGTTGTCTCCCTCATTCCTTTCCTCCCTTTCTTATCGTTCACTCGTCTTGCTTGTTCACCTATGGGCACGGCGCCTGCTTGCAGCAGCAGACGCCGGGTAGGTCATACGGCGACGGCCTCTCCTTCGGCGGCGTTCGCGAAGGCGAGCGCTTCGCCCACCGTCCGCTGCGCGAGCGCCGCGAGAGCCCGCAAAAACGCGATGCCGTCCAGCAGGTTCCGGCGGCGCACCGACGGGAGCGCTTCGTTATGCGCCACCATGTCGGCGCGGTCGGCCAACGCAGCGTCGTACTCGCAAAGCCAATCGAGATGGTCGGCAGCCAGCTGGCGGGCGGCTTCTCCGTTGCCCGCGTCCAGCAGCAGCGCCAGCAGCTCCAGCTCCAGCGTCAGATGGTCCGGCATCGAGGCGAACTCCGCGGGGACTTCGATGGCCAGCTCTCGATACACCTGGGACAAATGCCGCGCAGGATCGCCTAAGTACAGCCCGCGCGTAGCGCCGAACGCGTTGCCCTGCTGCGTGGACCACGCCTTGTACAGCGACTCCACCGGCATAGCGGCCAGCGGCATGCCTGGCACCAGCAGTTCATTCTGAAACGACGAGCGAGCGGACCATGTCGGAAGCGACAGCGCCTCTTGCAGCGGAGCGCCTGCCGCCGCGCGCACGTCCTGCCATGCAGGGTTTTGCTGCATGGAGACGTAATCCTCTTCTTTCAGGTAGGAAAAAAGCGGTGCAATGAGCGATAATATGTAGGCTACGTTCGTCATAACGGACACGATCCGTCCTTTCTCGTCATCGCCAATCCTAGGCGCGACGGGAACGGGTCGGGTAATCAGTTTCTGGTGATTTGAACGTTTTACCTGATGAATAGGGTCATCAGCACGGTTGTTAAGCGGCTTCGACACAGAACGGCTACCCGCTCGTCGACCGGGAAAGGGAGGAATGTGAGCACTCGGATCGCGGTCGCGCGCGACCGCCGCAGCATGCGGATGGTTTGGAAGACGTTGCGATTCCGTCACGTCGGCCTCGCCTTCTTCTGGGCGTGCAGCATGCTCACGTTCCGCAGTTCCATCCTGCTGCAGGGGCCCGCGAACACGCCCGAGCTCGAGACGCTCGTCGTGCTGGTCTCGTTCATCGCGAACATGACCACCTTGTTCGCCATCGCCGCGTTCATGGAACGCGATCCGCATACGTTCGACCGCCTTCCCGGATGGCTGTTCTGCGCCTTCATCATGGCCGGCCTCGTGG